>NZ_SZWJ01000062.1:0-24928 GCF_012184455.1 Caulobacter sp. SSI4214
TGCGGCGGCGGTTCGACCTTGGTGATCGCGTGCTGCGCGACGTTCCACAGCAGGATGGCGCCGACCACCAGCAGGCCGCCGGCGAAGATCAGGGCCAGGCGCGGATCGCGCTCGCGGCGCACGCCGACCGGCGCGCGCAACTCGGCGCCGTCGTCCGGCGCGTCGTGCTTGAAGCGGGCCACGGCCGCCTCGGCGTCCAGGCCCAGCAGGCCGGCATAGGCGCGGACATAGCCGATGGTGAACGGCCGCGAGGGCAGGTCCTCGAGCCGCATGTCCTCCAGCGCCTCGATATAGGCCTGACGGATGCGCGTCGCGTCGGCGACGTCCTGGGTGGTCAGCCCCCGGAACTGGCGGGCCGACTTGAGGGCCACGCCAAGATCGGAGCCCTCGTTCAGCGAGGGCTGATAGGCCGCGACCGGCGCATCATCGACGTCGGCGTCGGCGACCAAGTGCAAGCGCCCCACGGTGCCCGTATCCAGCGGCATGAAAAATAGAGACCCCGAAAACTCGCGCCGCGCGCGAAGCGCGTCGCACTCCCCCACCCGTGACGCACGGTGTTCTTAACAAGTTTTCGAGATATCAGACTAAGTAACGGGATTCAATGCACTAAACGGTGACGCTTGGTTAACGGCCAAGCCTTTCGTCACACCGCCACGTACAGCTTGCGCGCCAAGGTTTCGATCTCTCCGCGCAAGGATCCGCCCGAGCCCTTCAACAGGGCTTCAACGTTGCGTCGAGCCGCCTCCCGATCGCAGCTCAGCACCATCTGCTTGACGGGACCGATGCCGGCCGGCGGCATCGAAAGCCCCTCGAAACCCAGCGCCACAAGGGCGAAGGCCTCGAGCGGACGGCCGGCCATTTCTCCGCAGACGGACACCGGCGTGCCGGTGTCGGCGCAAGCCTGCTGAATGGTCTTCAGCGCCCGCAGCGCGGCCGGCGACAGGGGGTCGTAGCGGTCCGAGACCTTGGGATTGCCCCGGTCGGCGGCGAACAGGTACTGCATCAGGTCGTTGGTGCCGACCGAGACGAAGTCGGTCATCGGCAGCAGCGCGTCCAAATGCCACAGCAGCGACGGGGCCTCGATCATCGCCCCGACGTCCAGCCGCGAGGGCGCGGGCCGACCGCGCTTGAGCGCCCATGCGACTTCCTGATCGACGAAAGCTCGGGCGGCGCGGAACTCGTCGACATTGGCGACCAGCGGGAACATCACCTTCAGCGGCCGTCCGGCGGCCGCCTTGACCAGCGCCCGGATCTGCATCCGCAGGAGGGCCGGACGGTCGAGACCCATCCGCACGGCGCGCCAGCCCAGGGCCGGATTGTCCTCGCGCTCCAGCTCCATGTACGGCAGCAGCTTGTCGCCGCCGAGATCGAGCGTGCGGAAGGTGACCGGCATCCCGTTGGCGGCCTCCAGCACCTTTTCGTAGAGCGCGGTCTGAGCTTCCAGGCGCGGCAGCTCCTCGGCCACCATGAACTGGAACTCGGTGCGGAACAGGCCAATGCCCTCGGCGCCCGTCTCGGCCAGGATGTCGAGATCGACCGCCAGGCCGGCGTTCATCAGGAGGGTGATCTTGGCCCCGTCCTTGGTGATCGGCGGGGTGTCGCGCAGGCGGGCGAACTCGGCCTTGCGCTGGGCGCGGACCTCCATCCGGACCTTCAGCGCCTTGACGACGTCCGGACGCGGCCGCAGCCAGGCTTCCTGAGTTTCGGCGTCGACCACCACGGGGTCGCCCTCGCTGACCCGGTCTCGCAGACCGGCCAGGCGGCCGACGCAAGGAATGTCGAGCGCCCGGGCCACGATGCCGGCGTGGCTGGCGGCGCTGCCTTCCTCCAGCAGGATGCCCTTCAGCTTGGTGCGGTCGTATTCCAGGAGATCGGCGGGGCCGAGGTTCCGGGCGATCAGGATGGCGTCGTCGGGCAGCACCCGCACGGCGTGGACGTCGCCCGACAGGTGGCGCAGCAGGCGGTCGTTCAGGTCTTCAAGATCGTGCAGGCGCTCGCGCAGATAGGGATCCCGCGCCTGGCCCAGACGGGCGCGGTGCTCGGAACGCACCCGCTCGACGGCGGCCTCGGCGGTCAGGCCCGACCGCACGGCTTCCTGCAGGCCGCGGTTCCAGCCCCGGTCGTGGGCGAACAGGCGGTAGGTCTCCAGGACCTCGTAGCTGGCGCCGACCAGGCCGTGCTGGCCTTCCAGCATCTCGTCGATCTGGGTCTGCAGCGCCTCGATGGCGTAGTTGAGCCGGGCCTCCTCGGCCAGGGCGTCGTCGGACAGCAGGGTCTCGGGCGCGACCGGCTGTTCGTGCAGAACCGCCACGCCATAGGCCAGGCCCTCGGCGAAGCGCGCGCCCTTCAGCCGCTCGGGCTTGTGGGGCGCCAGCTCGACGTCCTTGAGCTCATCGGCGCCCAGGAGCTCGCTGGAGCTGACCATCTCGGCCAGCACCATGGCGATGATCTGGAGGTCCTCGACCTCCTCCTCGTCATAGATCCGCTCGGTGCGGTTCTGGACGACCAGCACGCCGATCGCCCGGCCGCCGCGCAGCAGCGGCACCGCCAGGAAGGCGTGGTAGGGATCTTCGCCGGTTTCCGGACGGTAAGAGAATTGCGGATGGCTGGCGGCGTCGGACAGGTTCAGCGGCCGGCCCAGGCGCATGGTCTCGCCGACCAGGCCCTCGCCGGGCTTCATGCGCGTGACGTGGACGGCCTCGCGCGACAAACCCTCGGTGGCGAACAGTTCCAGATCGCCGGAGGCGCGGCGCAGATAGATCGAGCAGACCTCGGCGACCATCGAGACGGCGATGGTGCGCACCACCATGTCCAGCTTGGCCTGGGCCGGACCGCCGCCGGCCATGGCCTCGCGTATCTGCCGCAGCAGGCTGCGAGGTCCTCGAACGGCGATGCCGGATGCCGCCATGAGCCTAAAGCGCGCTCCCTAACCCAAAGGACGAAGGTCTAGCCCGGCGTCGCGCGCCGAGGGTCAAGACCACGTCCGCCTCTAGAGCCTGTCCGATCTGGATGAAACCATCCAAATCAAAATGAACAGACCTCGCCTTCAAAGTCCGAGCGTGCGCCGAAGCGGCCTGACCGTCGCAAGCCTGGCGCCGACGCGCTCAAGATGGGGGCTACAGCAGATTTCGCCAGCGCGATAGCCGCTGACGACAACCGAACGGCGATTAGGTGCGAGCGAACGAAAAAGCGCCGCCTCCGGGCGGAGACGGCGCAGGTTGAACGCTCGGGGAGGGATCAGGACTCGAGCGCTAAGCGGACAGCCTTAGCGGCGATAACCGTAGTCGTAGCGGGCGTCGTAACGGTCGTAGCCCCGGCCGTAGCCGTAGCGGCCGTCGTCGTGACCGTAGCGGCCGTAGCCATAGCGGTCATAGGCGTAGCGGTTGTCGTAGCGCGGGGCGTAGCGATAGTCGTAGCCGTAGTCGCGACGGTGATCGCGCGCGGTCGTGGCGCCCAGGGCGGCGCCGGCCACGGCGCCGATGGCGACCGCGTCGCCCTTGCCGTGGCCCAGGGCCGCGCCGGCGACGCCGCCGATCAGGGCGCCGACAATGGCGCGGTCGGTCTTCTCGCCGGCGAAGGCGGCGGTGGCCGGGGCGACCAGCGCGCCGGTGATGGCGACGGCGACGATGGTCTTGGTGATCTTGCCAGTGGTGTTCATGGCGGGGCTCCTATTCCAGAGGCGTCGCCCGTTCGCGGCGCTGTTGATGTCTGTTCTAGGACTCGCCGCCTGAACCTGATCGGGACCCTTCGTTCAGGTTGGGTTTAGGTTCGGAAGCCCGCTTTCGGCGTCCGCTTCCCAGGTCAGGTAACCGAACACGGCCCGCTTCAGACGCCGCGAAAGCCCTTCCCGGTCGGGGACGCTCTTGCGGCCTTCGGCGTCGACCAGGGCCCGGCTGAGGCTGATCAGGTCGGCGGCCGCCTCGACCAGATCCAGACCCGCCAGAGCCTCTCCGCCACGTTGCAGGACCCCGATGATCGCCGCCAGCATCGCCCGTTCGGCGGCCTCGGTTTCCTCGTCCAGCGGCAGGCGCGCCTCCTCGAAGTCCAGGATGCGCGCCAGGTTCGGCAGGTCCAGCTGGTGTCCGACGGCGACCGCGATCAAGCGCGACACCGCCTCGCGCCAGTCCTCGCCCGGACGCGCGGCGACCGCCGCCTCCACCTCGGCGGCGAAACGGGCGGCGTCACGGCGCACCAGGGCGGCCATCAGCGCGTCCTTGCCCGGGAAGTACTGGTACAGCGAGCCGACGCTGACCCCGGCAACGGCCGCGACGACATTGGTGTTGAACCGCTCCAGCCCCTCGCGCTCCAGAATGCGAGCCGCGCCGTCCAGGATCACCTCGACGGTCGCGGCCGAACGCCTCTGGCGCGGGCGTTTGCGGGGGCTCAGGGGATCTTCCCCTCCCCGGTCGAGATGCGAGTTGGCCATATGTGATGAAAAGCTCACATTTTTGGCGCGGTCAATGACGGCCGCGACCGGAGACCGCTCCATGAGCACCGAACCTCAAACCATGACGCTTTTCATGCTGGTGCGGACCACGCCCGCCTGGCTGGCCCTGGCGCCGAAAGACCGCTTCGCCTTCTTCGACGCCCATATCGATCCGCTGCTGGCGGCCCAGCCGGCGGTCAAGCTGCGCTTCTACGACGCCGAGTTCTATGACGCCCGCGTCTCGGACGTGCTGGTCTGGGAAACCGCCGACCAGGCGGCCTATCGCGCGATCGTCGAGGGCCTGCGCGAGACGCCGTTCTGGGACCACTATTTCCACATCGTCGACATCATCCCGGCGATCGAGAACGCCTATGCCGACCATTACGACGCCAAGCTGATCGGCGCGGCGGCGTAAGGCCGGCTCACGCCCGATGCCGGCGGGCCGACCACAGCACGCCGGCCAGGATCAGCACGATGGCCGCGCTCTCCAGGGGGCGCGGCCAGCGGCCCTCGCGCAGGAAGCCGTACAGCAGGGCGAACACGGTCTCGAACACGATCAGCTGACCCGAGAGCGACAGCGGCAGCAGACGGCTGGCGGCGTTCCACAGGCCGTTGCCGATCACCGATGCGCCGATCGCGACGGCGAAACCGACGGCCCAGAACCCGCCCCAGGCCGCCGGCGCGTGGGCCTCTCCGCCCAGCAGGAAGGCCGGTATCACCAGCACAAGCGACAGCAGACCCGTGGCGACGCCGGTCAGCAGCGACCACTCGTGGCTGTTGAACCGAGGCGTCGCGGCCAGGCGCCGGGCGTTCCAGACCGCGTAGGCGGTCCACATGGACAGGGCCAACAGCGCGCCGGCGAGGCCGATCAGGGTTCGCCCCATTCCCGAGCGGCCGGCGGCCGCGAAGGCGTCGAGATTGATGCAGGCCCCGCCGGCGACGATCAAGGCCAGAGGCGCCAGCAGCCGCCGCACGGGCGTCCCCTCCCCCGGCCGCGCGCCGACCAGGGTGATGGTGACCGGCAAGAGGCCGATGATCAGCGAGGCCAGGGCCACGCCCGCGCTCTTCACCGCGATCGACAGCCCGACATAATAGATCAGGTTGCCGAGCAGGCTCAGCGCGGCCAGGTCGCGCCAGTCCCGGACGGTCGTCTTGGCCATCACGGTCTTCCACGACGGCGCCAGCAGCAGGACCGAGACGAGGCCGTAGGCGATGTAGCGCCCCGCCGTCATCTGCAGCGGGGTGAAGTCGGAGAGCAGCTTGGGCGCCAGGAACACCCCGCCCCAGAACGCGCCGGCGACGAGGCCGCACAGCAGGCCAAGGAGGATGTTGCGAGAAGACGTCATCAGGCTGCCGTTATCAGGCGCGCGGCCTCATGGCTTTGGCGAAAGCACCCGGAGATTTGGCGGATCCTCCCCCGTAAAACGGGGGAGGTGTCGGCGGCGCCGACGGAGGGGGCCTTCTGGACCTGTGCCGAACTAGCCCCCTCCGGCCCTCCGGGCCACCTCCCCCGCGGCGCGGGGGAGGATCAACTAGCGCCCCTTCCGCCAAGCCCCCGGCGTAACCCCGAGCGCCGCCTTCATCCGCTTGGTCAGCCCGCTCTGGTCGCCATGGCCCGTCCGGACCGCGATCTCGGCGATCGAGAGGCGGGTGTCCGACAGCAGCCGTTGGGCCGCCCGCAACCGCGCGTCCGACAGCGCGCCATGCGGTGTCGTCCCGTAGGCCTCGGCGAAGCGCGCGAAGAAGCGGCTCGGGCTCATGCCGGCCTCGGCGGCGAGATCGCGGACGGCGAGGGACTGGTCGTAACGCGCCTCGATCATCGCCATGGCGCGGGCCAGGCGCGGGTCGATCTTGGGCGGGGCCGCCGACAGGCCGCGCAGCAGCAGCGGGGTCCAGAGGCGGGCGACGCCGGCCTCGATCGCGCCGGGCGTCTCGCCGGCCAGATAGTCCAGCAGGCCGCGCACCGCGCCGGTGACGGGGGCGAAGGGCCGCTCGCGCAGATGCTCGAACGGCTCCATCAGCGCGCCGCCGATGTCGGCGACGACGAACAGGTTCTCGCCCGAGGCGGCGAAGGCGTGCCGGGCGCCCGGCGGAACCACGGCGGCGCGTCCCGGATCAACCCGTCCGCCCCGGCCGTCGATCTCCATCTCCAGCACGCCCCGGCGCGGCAACACGATCTGGTCGAAGGCGTGGGCGTGCGGCGGCGCGTCCTCGCCGTAACGGCGGAACGACAGCTCGGCGGGGGCGGTCAGGTCGTGGCCCATGGGGCCACCATAGCGCGGTCAGCCGTGACCGGGCAGCGCCAACGGCTCCGAAGCGTCGGCGACCAGCCGGCGGGCCTGTTCGAGGGCCGCGTCGATGTCGTTCTCGATGAACTCGACCTCGAGATCGGTCAGCGGGTGCGGCGCGGCGATCACGTTGCGCAGATAGGCGCGGCGCTCGGGGCCGGTCATGGCCCACCAGCCGACCGTGTGGCCTTCCTCGATCACCGCGTCGCCCATGGCTAGCAGGTCGTCGGTGTCGAAGATCGGCTGGCCGGGCTTTTCCGGAAACCACTGGCCGTCGTCCGGCAGGGCCTGGTCCAGCTGCCGCAGCAGGGCCGCCAGCCACGGGCTGATCAGCAGGGGCTTCTCGTAGCCGTCGCCGAACTTGGCGCGCAGCAACAGGTCGTAGAGCAGCTCCAGCCCCGCGTCGCCGTGGAAGGTGACGGTCTTGGCCTCGGGATCGAACTTGAAGACGTCGGGCATGGGGACTCTCTCGGGCGGGCACCCTTCATAACGTCCGAACGCGACGTTTTCATCTAAGCCGGCGGAGAGCGCCCCCTCCCCCGCCGCGCGAGGGAGGATGGAGCCGTTCCTCCTCACCCGTGAAACGGGGGAGGTGGCGCGAGGCGAAGCCTCGTGACGGAGGGGGCGCTCCCCTCCGCCGAAATCAGAGCTGATCCAGCCCGTACACCGCGTGCAGGGCGCGGACGGCCAGCTCGGTGTAGGCCGCGTCGATCAGGACCGAGATCTTGATCTCCGAGGTCGAGATGACCTGGATGTTGATGTTCTTCTCGGCCAGGGCCGCGAACATCGACTGGGCGACGCCGGCGTGCGAGCGCATCCCGACGCCGATCACCGAGACCTTGGCGACGTCTTCGTTGACCGCGACGTCCTCGAAGCCGATCTCGGTCTTGGCGGCCTGGACGATCTCGACCGCGCGAGCGGCGTCACGCTTGCCGACCGTGAATTCCATGTTGGCCGTGGCGTTGGTGCGCGCGCGCGACTGCACGATCATGTCGACATTGACGTTGGCGTCGGCCAGGCGCCCGAAGATCTGCGAGGACACGCCCGGATGGTCGGGCAGGCCCAGCAGGGTGATCTTGGCTTCGTCGCGGCTGTAGGCGACGCCCGAGACGATGCGCTTTTCCATGATTTCTTCCTCGTCGCAGACGATCGTACCTTGTCCGGGCGCTTCCCCGGGTTCGACGAAACTCGACAGCACCCGCACCGGCACGCGATGGGCCATGGCCATCTCGACCGAGCGGGTCTGCAGCACCTTGGCCCCCAGCGAGGCCATTTCAAGCATCTCTTCGTAGCTGATCTTGGCCAGGCGCTTGGCCTTGCTCTCGATCCGCGGATCGGTCGTGTAGACCCCGTCCACGTCCGTATAGATGTCGCAGTCGCCCTTCACGGCGGCGGCGATCGCCACGGCCGAGGTGTCCGAGCCGCCCCGGCCCAGGGTGGTGATGCGGCGGTTCGGCGTGACGCCCTGGAAGCCCGCGATCACGGCGATCTCGCCGTTGGCGAAGCAGGCTTCGAGGTTCTCCGGCGGGATCTCCTCGATCCGCGCGCGGCCATGGGCCTCGTCGGTGATGATCGGCACCTGCCAGCCCAGGAACGAGCGGGCCTTGTGGCCCATGTTGCGCAGGGTCATGGCCAGCAGGCCGGCGGTCACCTGCTCGCCCGAGGCGACGACGGCGTCGTACTCGTCGTCCGACTCCGGCAGGCCTTGGGCCGCGCGGCCGGCGCCGTCGGTCCAGGCGACCAGTTCGTTGGTCTTGCCCGACATGGCCGAGACGACCACCGCGACCTGCTTACCCGTGGCGACCTCGGCGGCGACCAGGCGCGCCACACGGCGGATGCGCTCCAGGTCGGCCACCGACGTGCCGCCGAACTTCATCACCAGACGTGACACGTCCCCGGTACCTCGACACTTGGTTATTTCTTGCGCCCGCGCGGCCGGATCGCTCCCCCACGCGCAAGCGAAGCGCCTTCTAACGGCGAGACGGCGCAACGGCAATGTCGCGCGGCCGTCTTTTTTGTCCGACCGTGGCGCGACGAGCCCGGCGTGATAGACAGATCGCATGACCGACGCAGCGCCCTCCCCCGCCGCCCCCTCCTGGAGCATCGACCCCGCCGACGTCGCGCGGTTCTCGGCGATCGCCGCCGAGTGGTGGGATCCGAAGGGCAAGTTCGCGCCGCTACACGTGTTCAATCCCTGCCGCCTGGCCTTCATTCGCGAGCAGGCCCTGGAGCGGTTCGATCGCGACGGGTCCGCGAACGCCCCGTTCGAGGGTCTTTCCCTGCTGGACATAGGCTGCGGCGGCGGGCTGCTCAGCGAACCGATGGCGCGGCTGGGCTTTTCGGTCACCGCGATCGACGCCTCGGAAAAGAACATCAAGACCGCCGCGACCCACGCTTCCGAACAGGGTCTCGAGATCGCCTATCGTCCCGCCACCGCCGAGCAGCTGCTGGCCGAGGACGCGGGTCCCTTCGACGTCGTCCTGACCATGGAAGTCATCGAGCACGTCGCCGATCCGGGCGAGTTCCTGCGCACCTGCGCGCGGCTGCTGAAGCCGGGCGGCCTGATGATCGTCGCGACGCTGAACCGCACCCTCAAGGCCCTGGCCCTGGCCAAGATCGGCGCCGAGTACGTGCTGCGTTGGGTGCCGCCCGGCACGCACGACTGGAAGCAGTTCCTCAAGCCCGAAGAGCTGCGCGCCTTCCTGGCCGGCGAACCGGTCGAGACGCACGGCCCGTTCGGCGTGACGTACAATCCCCTGACCGGCCGCTGGGGCCGCTCGACCGATGTCGACATCAACTACATGATGACCGTCACCAAGGGTTGAGTCCCACGGATTCCGGGAACTTCACCCTCGCGCGGGCTTTACCTCCGCGCAGGGACTTGAACCCGGATTGACGGCTCGTGTCGGGGTCGGACGTCGATCCGTTCTAAGGGAACGGAGAAAACACCATGACTTCCAATAGCTTGGCCATCGGCCTGGCCGCCACGGCCGCGCTGAGCGCCTTCGCGCCGGCCTTCGCCCAGGATGGCTACCAGCAGAATCTGCGGGCCTATGACAACCAGCGCGCCAACTACGACGAACGCGTCAGCGAATATCAGGACCGCCAGGCCGCCTATGAGCGCGACCGCGCCGCCTACCTGAGGGCGCGCGACGACTATGACCGCCGCTATGGCGTCGGCGCCTACGACCGCCGCTATCCCAGCTACGCCCAACGCTACCGCGTCGCCCAATACCGCGACAGCGCCGCCTACTATTCCGAGCAGGCCGACTTCGAACGGGCCCGCGCCAATTACGAGCGCGCCCGCTACGACTACGACCGCCGTTACGGCGACGGCGCCTATGATCGCCGCCACCCCGACGAGGCCGATCGCTTCCGCGTCAGCGGCGTGAGCACCGCCGGCGGCTATGACGACCAATGGCGCCGGGACCGCGATCGCTATTTCGCCGCCCGCGACGACTATGACCGCCGCCACTACGCCGGCGCCTACGATCGCCGCTATCCGGGCGAGGCCAGCCGCTACGCCAACCCGCCCTATGCCGGCGCCTACAGCATCGACACCAGCGCCAATGTCGCCAATCCGTGCCGCCAGGACGCCAAGCGCAACGCCACGGTCGGCGGGGTGATCGGCGCCCTGGCCGGCGCGGCCCTGGGCTCGAACGTGGCGGCTCGCAACGCCAAGCCCGAAGGCACGGTGCTGGGCGCCCTGGTCGGCGCGGGCGTCGGCGCGGCGGTTGGCAACGCGTCGGCCAAGTGCGACACGCGCGGCAACTACTGGACCTACGAGCAGACCCAGCCCTACCGCTATGGCGACGGCCGCTACGCCGACGCCAGCGAGCGCTGCCGCCTGGCGCCGGCGCCGACCGAATACAACGGCCGCGTCGAAACCCGCTATGTGCGGGTGTGCCCCGACGCCGACGGCCGCTACCGCGTCGAAAGCTGATCACGACCGATTTCCCTCTGACGGTCGCGTTTCCGACTTTACCGGAAACCGGCCGCCAGCTTGGGCGTTAGTTCGCCGAGGGATCGAACAAGAACACGTGGAGAGCTCGTCATGCGCGCCCGCCTGAAAGCCATCATCCTGGCCACCGCCGTCGGCTTCACCGTCAGCAGCCTGGCCGTCACCGCCGCCGACGCCCAGGGCCGTCGTTACCGCGTCATGGTCTGCGACAAGTCCAAGGCCAAGAACGGCGCGATCATCGGCGGCCTGTCCGGCGCCCTGCTCGGCAACGCCGTCGCCGGCCACGGCGCCCGCACCGAAGGCACCTTGCTGGGCGGCGCCGTCGGCGCCGTCGCCGGTCACGAGATCGGCAAGAGCAAGCGCAAGTGCCACTACGAGTACCGGTATCGGTAAGGCTTAGGCTTTCGCCGCTTCAAGGGCGCCGGACGCGAGTCCGGCGCCTTTTTGATCGCCTCAGTTCACGTCCGTCTTCTTCGGCGCGGCCGGCGGCAGCGGGGCGACGTTGACGCCGTCCTCGACCAGGGCCTTGACCTCGGTGGGCGAGGCCTCGCCGTAGATGCCGCGTTCCTCGGACTTGCCCTCGTGGATGGCGCGGGCCTCCTTGGCGAAGGCGTCGCCGACATAGTCGAAGTTCTCCTCGACGTGCCGGCGCACCTCGCCCATGGCCGCCATCATCATCTCGCGCATCTTCGGATCGACCGGCGGCGCGGCGCGCTGGGCCTTGGTGCCGGCGACGGCCGGGGCCATGATCCGCTTGGAAACGCCGCGCGAGCCGCAGACCGGGCACTCGACGAGCCCGCGCGCGGCCTGGTCGTCATAGTCGGCCGACGAGCCGAACCAGCCCTCGAATTCATGAGCCGCGTCGCACTGAAGCGCGTACTTGATCATGGCGCCAGGATCAGGACTTTCACGGCCCGACGAAAGGCCGGGCGTTCCGCAGGACCGGGATCGCCGCCCGCGCCGAGAGGGCGGCGGGCAGGTCGAGATCGGCCATCAGCACGCCGGGCTCGTCGTGGTCAAGCTTGGCGATGATCTCGCCCCAGGGACCGACGACGATCGAGCGGCCCCAGGTGCCGCGGCCGTCCTCGTGGAAACCGCCCTGGGCGGCGGCGATCACGAACGACCCCGTCTCGATGGCGCGGGCGCGCAGCAGCACATCCCAGTGGGCCTCGCCGGTGGGGCGGGTGAAGGCCGCCGGCGCCGTCAGCACCGTCGCCCCGGCCAGGGCGAGGGCGCGGTGCAGCGCGGGGAAGCGCATGTCGTAACAGATGGTCAGGCCGAACCTGGCCAGCGGGGTGTCGACGACCACCGCGGCGTCGCCCGGCGTATAGGTGGCCGATTCCCGCGCCGTCTCGCCGGTGGGCAGGTCGACGTCGAACATGTGCAGCTTGTCGTAGGTCGCCACGATCGCGCCGGTCGGGTCGATCACGACCTGGCGGTTGGCGGCTTTTCCGTCCTCGCGGCGAACCAGCGCCGAACCGATGTCGATCCAGGTCCCGGTCTCGGCCGCGATCTCGCGCAGGCCGTTGACGACCGGATCGTCCTCGAGCGCGGTCAGGGTCGGCAACAGCTTGGACCGGTCCCGCTGCAGAACGTTGGAGCATTCGGGCGTCAGGACGAACTGGGCGCCCTCGGCGATCGCCTGGCGCACGAGCGGCGCGACATGGGCCAGCGCGGCGGCGTGGGTCGCCGGCGTGCGGGTCTGGATCAGGCCAACGCGAAGGGACGTCGATGCGCTCATGCGGTCAGCAGGCCGTCCAGCTTGCCCTCGGCGTCCAGGGCCATCATGTCGTCGCAGCCGCCGATGTGCTGGTCGCCGACGAAGATCTGCGGGAAGGTGTTGCGGCCCGAGCGCTGCATCATCTCCTGGCGCAAGGCCGGATCCATGCCGGCCTCGATCTCGGTGAAGTCGGCGCCCTTCTCGCTCAGCAGCGCCAGGGCGCGCGCGCAGTAGGGGCAGAACGGACGGGTGTAGATGGTGACGTGGGCCATGCGCCTGACTCGTGAGGGTTACGAGGTCCTCATATAGGACGCGCCCGCATTTCTGTAACGCGGGCGACGACCGATAAAGTCACCCGCGACGCCCCGGCCTTCAACAGCGCCCGCGCGCAGCCCTCGGCCGTGGCGCCGGTGGTCAGAACGTCATCGATCAGCACGATCCGGCGACCCGCGACCCGGCTCCGCCGCGACGCGGGCACGGCGAAGGCGGCCGCGACGTTGCGCTGGCGCCCCGAGGCCGACTTGCCGCCCTGGCTGGCGGTGTCGCGCTGGCGGACCAGGGCGTCGGGCAGGTAGGCCAGCCCCGCCATCCTCGCCAGCGGCCGGGCGATCTCGGCGGCCTGATTGTAGCGGCGGCTCAGCAGACGCGCGCGGTGGACCGGCACGGGGACCACCGCGTCGGCCTCGGCGAGCAGGTCCGCCCCCGATCGCGACAGCCAGCGGGC
Source organism: Caulobacter sp. SSI4214 (assembly GCF_012184455.1). Taxonomy (NCBI): domain Bacteria; kingdom Pseudomonadati; phylum Pseudomonadota; class Alphaproteobacteria; order Caulobacterales; family Caulobacteraceae; genus Caulobacter; species Caulobacter sp. SSI4214. The sequence goes on from NZ_SZWJ01000062.1 coordinate 13,120, forward strand.
GAACAGCCCCGCCAGGTCCGCGCGGTCGGCGTGCTTCAGCTTCAGGACCAGGTCGCGCGAGTGCTCGTCATAGACGCAGGCGGCGCGGGCCCGCTGGAAGGCGCGCGGCTTGGCCTGGCAGGCCGGACAGCGCTCCAGCGCCGCGTCGGCATAGGCGACGGCCAGGCCGCAGCCGTCGCAGACCGGATCGTCCAGGAACGTGATCTTGGAGAAGGCGCCGGCCGACAGACCGCCGCTGATCGCCGCCTCGCCGTCCAGGCTGGTCGGCGGCAGCAGAAGGTCCAGCAGCCCTCGCCCCAGGCCCATCAGGCGCGGCCCGGCTTTCCATATCGGTCGGAAGTCGCCATGTTCCGCGCGCATGACCGCCTCGCCCCTTCTCTTCGACCGCGCCCTGCATCGCGTCCGTCTCGATCGCGCCGCGCCGGACTACGGGTCCGCCGACTTCCTGAAGGCCCGCGCGGCCCAGGATCTCGTCATGCGGCTGGAGACGATCCTGCGACGCTTTCCGGTCGCCGTCGACCTCGGCGCGAGAAACGGTAGTTTTTCCAAGGCCTTGGCGGATAGCGACGCGCGCGCCAATATCGACGTGCTGATCGAGACCGACCTGTCGTCGCGGATGCTGGCCGGCCGCCGCGGCCCCCGCGTCGTCGCCGACGAGGAGCGCCTGCCGTTCGGCGACGCGACCCTGGATCTTGTGGTCTCCACCCTGTCGCTGCACTGGACCAACGATCTGGTGGGCGCCCTGATCCAGATCCGCCGCGCGCTGCGGCCCGACGGCCTGTTCGTCGGCGCGATCTTCGGCGGGGCCACCCTGACGGAGCTGCGGCAATGCCTGCTGGCCGCCGAGTCCGAGCTGTCGGACGGCGCGTCCATGCGCGTCTCGCCCTTCGCCGACGCCATCGACGCGGCGGGGCTGCTGCAGCGGGCGGGGTTCGCCCTGCCCGTCGCCGACGTCGATCGCGTGAAGGTGCGCTACGCCCACCCGATCAAGCTGCTGCGGGACCTGCGGACCATGGGCGAGACCAGCGTGCTGCTGGATCGCTCCCGAAAGCCGCTATCGCGCCGGGTGCTGTTTCGGGCGATGGAAATCTATGTCGAGCGCTTCGCCGAGCCCGACGGCCGCGTGCCCGCCACCTTCGAGATCGTCTCGGTCACCGGCTGGGCGCCGCACGAAAGCCAGCAAAAGCCCCTGCGCCCGGGCTCGGCCAAGATGCGCCTGGCCGACGCGCTCGGCGTCCAGGAGCGGCCGGCCGGGGACAAACCCGCCCCTTAGGTCGCGTTGAGCGCCGCGGAGGTCTTGCTGAAGCTGGTCTTCATGCCGCCGCTCAAGACATTCATGGCCGTGACCAGCGCCAAGGTGATCAGGGCGACCAGAACGCCGAGCTCGACGGCCGTCGCGCCGGACTCATCGGACCAGAAGGCCTTCAAAGCAGATCGCGAAGCCAGGCCACCAGCGGCTCGTCCGCGGGCGGCATTGGATAGTCCGCGAGCTTGTCCGGTTTCACCCATGCCAGCGCCTCATGCTCCTTACGCGTCACTTGGCCGTCCCACCGACGCAGCAGGTACAGTGGCATCAGGAGGTGAAAAGACTCGTAAGAGTGCGACGCGAAAACGAACGGCGCCAAACAGGCCTGGGCGACCTTGATCCCCAGCTCTTCGTCGAGTTCGCGGATCAGGCATTCCTCGGGCGTTTCGCCAGGCTCGACCTTGCCGCCGGGAAACTCCCAGAGACCGGCCAGCTGCTTGCCCTTGGGCCGCTGGCAGATCAGCACCCGGCCGTCGACATCGATCAGGGCGGCGGCGGCGACGAGGACGGTGGGCTTGGTCATGGGTGGGGTTTGGCGCGGGCCGGCGCGGGTGGCAAGGGCGGATCGCCTCTCCTCCCTCTCGAGCGCCTCTCCTCCCCCGCCTGGGGGAGGTGGATCGCCGCGGATACGCGGCGAGACGGAGGGGGCCCGCACGTGTCGCGTAGCCTTGGCGCTGACCCCCTCCACCGGCTTCGCCGGTCCCCCTCCCCCAAGAGGGGGAGGAGAGCCTAGACCGGGCCCTTCCTTGACTTTGGCGCCGCAACAAGCGATATCGGCGTCGCGCCACATTGGCGCTATTGGCGCTCCAGCCGCGTGAGGGTCCGTTTTCGGACCAGCCTGTCGAGCGCCTTGAGAGCTTTTCTCACCCGATCGCCCGTGCACGCGGGGCGCTCCCCCGACCGAAGCCGAGGGGCCAGCCGTGCGAGACCGCATGCGCTTTCCTTGGCGCATGAAAGACTAAACACACGTGACTCAATTTTCCGACCTTGGCCTGGCCAAGCCGCTGCTCAAGGCGCTGGCCGAGAAGGGCTACAAGGAACCCACCCCGATCCAGGCCCAGGCGATCCCGGTCGTCCTGCAAGGCAAGGACCTTCTGGGCATCGCCCAGACGGGCACCGGCAAGACCGCCGCCTTCGCCCTGCCGATCCTTCAGCGTCTGGCCGAGGACCGCAAGCCGGCGCCCCGCCGCGGCTTCCGCTGCCTGGTGCTGTCTCCCACCCGCGAACTGGCCACCCAGATCGCCGAGAACTTCAAGGCCTACGCCGTCCACATGGGCCTGTCGGTCCACACCATCTATGGCGGCGTGAAGTACGGCCCGCAGATGAAGGCCCTGGCCGGCGGCATCGACATCCTGGTCGCCACCCCCGGCCGTCTGATGGACCACATGGCCGAGAAGTCGGCCATCGTCTCGGGCACGGAGATCTTCGTGCTCGACGAAGCCGACCAGATGCTGGACCTGGGCTTCGTGGTGCCGATCCGCAAGATCGCCAGCCAGCTGACCAAGAACCGCCAGAACCTGTTCTTCTCGGCCACCATGCCCAGCGAGATCGGCAAGCTGGCCGGTGAGCTCCTGAAGGACCCGGTGCAGGTCTCGGTGGCCCCGCAGGCCACCACGGTCGAGCGCATCGACCAGCGCGTCCTGTTCATCGAGGCCCAGCGCAAGCGTCCGCTGCTGGCCGAGCTGTTCGCCGACTCGAGCTTCTCGCGCACCATCGTCTTCACCCGCACCAAGCGCGGCGCCGACCGCGTGGCCAAGTACCTGAACGCCGCCGGCGTCGAGGCCGCCTCGATCCACGGCGACAAGACGCAAGGCCAGCGCGAGCGGGCCCTGGCGGCCTTCAAGGCCGGCGAGATGCGGGCCCTGGTGGCGACCGACATCGCCGCGCGCGGCATCGACGTCAACGACGTCAGCCACGTGATCAACTACGAGCTGCCCAATGTGCCGGAGGCCTATGTCCACCGGATCGGCCGAACCGCCCGCAAGGGCAAGGACGGCATCGCCATCAGCTTCTGCTCGGACGACGAACGCAGCCTGCTGAAGGACATTCAAAAGGCCACCCGCCAGACGATCCCGTCCTTCGATCGCCGCAACGACAAGCAGCTGGCGGCGGCCGCGGCCGTCGCCGACAAGCTGGTCCCGGCCGACAAGCACGTCGACCCGCGCAAGGCCGACCCGCGCAACGACGTGCCGTCGGAACTGCGCCGCAAGCGCCAGCGCAACCGCAATGGCGGCCCCAAGGGCCGCGCCGACGGCGGGCAGAATGGCCAGGGCCGCCAGGCTCAAGGCAAGGGTCAGGGCGGCGGCGCGCAAGGCCAGAAGGCCGCTACGGCCAACAACGCCTTCCGAGGCCCCAAGCGGCAAGCCGCTCCGACCGAGAAGCGCTGGTCGCCGATCGACTAATCGCGCCGAATGCAAAGACTTCCCCATATCGGGGGTGGCGAGCGCCACCCCCGATAGTCAGGCTTGGCCGGTTTACCCGAGCGACCCTTGAATCCCTTCGCGCGATGGGTGCACCATGGGTCCAACCGGTCGACGGACCGGATGGGGGGTCTAAGTGATGGGCGAGCACGGCGAAAGGCCGGCTGGCGGCGACATGGCCGCCCGCGTCCGTACCTACGATTGGTCTAGAACGCCGCTGGGTCCGCGCGAGGCCTGGTCCCCCGCCCTGCGACTGACCTCCGAGATGGTGCTGGCCGCCAGCGTCCCCATGGCCCTGCGTTGGGGGCCCGCCCTGAACCTGATCTATAACGACGCCTATGCACCGACCTTGGCGGACCGTCATCCAGACGCCTTGGGCTCGCCGTTCGCGGCGACGCCGGCGCCTGTGCGCGCCGCCCTGCGCGCCGTCCAGGAGGCGATCCTGCGCGGGACCAGCCGGGGCTTCGCCTTCGAGAACCTGCCGGTGCGCCTGGTCCGGGACGGCGCGCCCCAAAGCGCCAACTTCACGGTCGCCTATAGTCCCGTTCCGGACGAGACAGTCGAGGGCGGCGTCGGCGGGGTGCTGGTCACCGCCGTCGAGATCACCGGCGCCATAACGACCGCCCAGACCACGCGCGACGCGCAGGCGCGCTATCAGATGGCGCGGGAGGTCGCCGGCGTGGTCGGAGCCTGGGAGTGGGACATCCGGACCAACAAGGTCTATGCCGACGCCCGCTACGCCGAGCTGCACAACATCGCGCCCGAGTTCGCCGAGGCCGGCCTTCCCGTCCAGAGCTATACGCCCGCCATCCATCCCGAGGACCGCGCGCGAATCCGCCACGTCGCCATGAAAGCCGCCGCGGATGGCGGCGCCTTTTCCGAGGAATACCGCCTGATCCAGGCCGACGGCTCGACGCGATGGGTCTACACCCGGGGCCAGTCCTATCTGGGCGAGGACGGCCAGCCCGCCCGCAACACCGGGGTCATCGTCGACGTCACGGAGCGCAAGAAGGTCGAGGCTGAGCTGGCCGCCGCGCGAGCCGACCTCGATCTGGCCGCCGAGGCCGCCGGCCTGGGGCGCTGGGACCACAAGCCCCACATCGGCCAGCGCTTTTGGGACAGCCGCGCCCGCGTCATCTTCGGCCTGTCGCCCGACGAGGCGCCCTCGCAGGAGACCTTCGAGCGCCTGCTGCATCCCGACGACACGCCAAGGGTCCGAGCGGCCGTGGCCGCCGCCACCGATCCGGCCGGCGATGGCGCGATCAATCTCGAATACCGCATCCGCCGCGACAGCGACGGCGCCGTTCGATGGGTCGGGGTCTTCGGCCGGGGCTATTTCGAAGGCGACAAGTGCGTGCGCTTCGTCGGCGTGGCTTCCGACGTCACCGAGCACCGCGAGGCCGTCGATCGCCTTGTGCGGCAGGAAGAGACCCTGCGCCTGGCGGTCGACGCGGCCGACGTCGGCACCTGGGATCTCAACCTCGAGACCGGCGAGCTGTTCTGGTCCGATCGCTGCTACGCGATGATGGGCGTCGGCGCCGGCCAGCCCATCGACATCGACACCTTCGAGGCCTGCATCCATCCCGACGACCGGGCGCGCGTGGCCGACGCCATGCGCCAAGCGCGGGATCCCGCGATACGCGCCGAATACTCGGTCGAGTTCCGCACCCTCGGCCGCGATGATCATGTCGAGCGGTGGGTGAATACGCGCGGCAAGGTGTTCTTCGGCGACGACGGCAAGGCCCAGCGCTTCGTCGGCGCCGTGGTCAACATCACCGATCGCAAGCGCGCCGAATTGCACCTGCGGCTGCTGGTCAACGAGCTGAATCACCGGGTCAAGAACAGCCTGGCGACCATCCAGGCCATCGCCGCGCAGAGCTTTACCGGGCAGCGGTCGCTGGAACAGGCCCAGGAAGCCTTCTCCAGCCGGATCCTCGCCCTGGCCGAAGCCCACGACCTGCTGACCCGCGAGAACTGGGAAGGCGCCGATCTGCACGACGTGACCGAACGCGTCGCCGCCCTGCACGGCGGCGCCGGTCGCTTCGATCTTTCCGGCCCGGCGGTGCGCCTCTCGCCCAAGACGGCGCTTTCGCTGTCGATGGCGCTGCACGAGCTGGCCACCAACGCCATGAAGTACGGCGCCCTATCGACGTCCGACGGGCGCGTTAGGGTGGCTTGGACCCTGGCGTCGGAGCCCGGCGCCCCGCGTCTGGACTTGACCTGGACCGAGCGAGACGGCCCGCCGGTCTCGCCGCCCACCCGCCTGGGCTTCGGCTCGCGCCTGATCGAGCGCGGCCTGGCGGCGGAGCTGTCGGGCGCGGCCACGATCGACTTCCAGCCCGACGGCGTGGTCTGCCGCATCCGCGCGCTGCTGGAAGCCTAGAGGCTGCGGGCAGACTCTAGTTCGAGCTCCGCGCGGCCGCGCGGAGCGCCGCGGCGATCTGCTCGTCGGTGCGGCGCAGCGCCATCATCAACGCGCCGGCGACGATCAGCGGGATGACGGCCCAGACCAGCCAGCCGGCCACGGCCAGGGCGGTGGCGGCGGCGAACAGGAAGGCGATGCCGATCTCGGCCAGGTTGGCCAGCACCGAGCCCGACCGGCGCCGGCGGAAGTCGGCGCGTCGACCGGGTTTCTGATGCCAGACATTGATCAGCCCGGCGCTCCAGGCGGTCAGGCCCGCGCCGATCGCCGTCCAGAGCGCGGCCAGCGGGTGATACCAGGCCAGCACGCCGATCGGGATCGCCAGCAGGGCGGCCACCGGCGTCAGGGCGGCGAACAGCTTGGCCCGTCGCAGGGTCGCCATCGGCGTGGGCGAGACGGCCAGCAGGTCGGGGGTGTCCTCGGCCGACAGGGTCAGCCAGGCCGGGCTGCCCGCCACCTGGCCGGCCAGGAAGGCCACGGCCGCGGCCGGCCCCGCCAGCGTCCAGGCCTGCTGGTGCGTCCCGGCCCGCGCCAGCACCAGGGCCAGCGGAACCATGTAGAGCACCCGCAGCAGCACCTGCGAGATCAGGGCCGCGTCGCGACCGATCAGCCGCAGCTCCTTGCGCACCGTGGCGCGGAACGCGCCGGCGGCGAAGGCGCGGGCGGGCCCCCGCGCGGCCTTGTGGTGTTCCGCCCCTTGGGTCGCGGCGGCCGCGTCGGCGAAACGGCGGCCCAGCGCCCGCACGGCGACCAGGAAGATCCCGACGCCGATCGCCAGCAGGATCAGCAAAGGGATCGGCTGGCCCAGGGCCGCGCGCAGCGGCAAGTCGGCGTTCGGCGGCGGCTTGAAGCGTCCGTCCGCCGCCGCCCGGGCGATATGGGCGAACAGGCTCTCGCTGGCCTGTTTGCCGAGCAGGTTGCGGAACTGGGTCGCCAGGAAGAAGGCCGCGCCGATCAGGGCCGCCAGCACCTGGGCCACGGTGCGCGTGCGCCTCGGGCCGATCAAGGAGAACAAGGCCATGGCCAGCAGCAGGCCAAGCCCGGTGGCCGCCAGGGACGCGGCCGCCAGCACGCCGAACAGCCCCGCCCATCCTGGATGGCCGTAGACGATCGAGGGACCGACCAGCAGCAGCGCCGGGATCACGAACCAGGTCGCCGCGTTGACCGCGACGCCCAGGGCCCGGACGAACAGCACCCTGCGCGGCGCGATCGGCGAGGAGAACAGCAGGTCGAGATCGCCGCGCTCGTAAAGAACGTCGGCCGCCGCCGCCAGGCCGGTCGACAGCATCAGGGTCAAGATCACCGCCAGCACGAAGTCGCCGATGGCGATCGACAGCGGAACGATGGGGATTTCACGGCCATGAACGGCCAGGGCGATGCTGACGCCGGCGATCAGGGCCATCACCACCAGCACCGCCAGGGCGATCATCGACACCGGTCCCCGGCTCTTGCGACCGGACACGAAGCCGCGCCAGGTCAGGCGCAGCTCGTGGGCCAGGAGCCAGGGGATCGAGGCCGGCTGGAAGCGGATCACGCGTGACCCTCGGCCGTCAGCTGCAGGAAGACGTCCTCGAGCGTGCGGCCGCTGGCCTGGCCGGCCATGCCGCGCAGGTCCTCCAGCGACCCCTCGGCCAGCAGGCGGCCGCCGGCGATGATGCCGATGCGATCGGCCATGCGTTCGGCGACCTCGAGGATATGGGTGGTCAGGATCACCGTGCCGCCCGCGTCGACGCGGGCCCGCAGCATGTCCTTGACCAGCCGCGCGGCGGCGGCGTCCAGACCGGTCAGCGGCTCGTCCAGGATCAGCAGCTTGGGCTCGTGGATCAGCGCCCCCGCCAGGGCGACCTTCTGCTTCATGCCGCGCGAGAAACCCTCGCACCAACGCCCCGCCTCGGCGGTCAGACCCAACTGCGCCAGCAGCGCCTCGGCCCGCGCCTTGGCCGCGCGCGGCTCGATGTTCCAGAGCCCGGCGACGAACTCCAGATATTCCATCGGCGTCAGCTTGTCGTAGATCATAGCCTCGTCGGGGGCCCAGGCCAGCAGGGCCTTGGCGCCGGCCGGATCCTTGCGGGCGTCGACGCCGAAGATCTCGACCTCGCCCTTGTCGGGACGGGTCAAGCCCGCGACCATCCGCAGGGTAGTGGTCTTGCCCGCGCCGTTGGGACCGAGCAGGGCGTAGAGCTCGCCCGCGCGGACCGTCAGGTCGAGGTCCATCACAGCGGGCTTGGCGAACGTCTTGTTCAGCCCCCGAACGATCAAGGCTTCCGTCACGCACCGCCCCCAAGTCTCACGCGCCCATGTGAACGTGATTGCGAGGCCAGTGGCAAGCCACGGCGCTCGGCGTTGACAGCGCGTATCGACCTCGCCTATCCAGACTGAGCTCTCCGGGAGGCGTCGGCGCATCGCCGAAAGGGCTAGGCCCACCCACTGAAACCTTTTCAGCCGGAGCCTCTCATGCCCAAGCTCGACTCCTATCGCAAAAAGGCCAAGCAACTCGTGTCTTGGCACGCGGAACGGAACTACTCCGTCGGCGGCAAGGTCCGCCAGTTGGCCCGCTTCGCGCACCTGACCGACCTTGAGATCCTCGATACCCCCCTACCCCTGACTCTGGCGCAGGAGGTGATCGCCGTGGAGGCGGGCTATCTCGACTGGGCGACGCTGAAGCGCGCGGTCGACGACGTTCCGAACCCGCCCAAAATCGAGCCGCCCCCGCGCCTGGCCGGCGTGACGCCGGTTCTGATGGTCGCCGACGTCGCCCGCTCGGCGGCGTTCTGGCGCGACAAGCTGGGTTTCGCGATCGACTTCCTGCATGGCCGCCCGCCGTTCTACGGCGCGGTGTCGCGCGATGGCGTCTGCCTGCACCTGCGCTTTGTTCACGCGCCCAACTTCGCCGAGTTGGCGGAACGCGAGGTTTCGCTGATCCTGGCGGCCATCGAGACCGCCAACGTCAAGGCGCTGTTCGCCGAGTTCGAGGCGCGCGATGTCGAGTTTCCGCAGCGCCTGAAGCGCCAGGCCTGGGGCGGCCTGGACTTCCATGTGCGCGACCCTGATGGCAACGTGATTTCGTTTGTGCAGTACGACGTCCCGTCGGGAAGCTAGAACTTGGTCTTGCAGCCCTGCTTGAGGTGGACGCCGCGCAGGAAGCCGCGACGGGCCAGGCCGGCGTCGACCACCGCGTTCATGTGGCGGTCGTTCGGGGCCGCGCCGGTCAGTTCGCGCACCAGCCCCCGGAACGGAATGATGCTGTTGACCACCGCCTTGCCGCCCGCCTCGGCCAGCTTACCGGCGCGGTTCTCGGAATATTCGTTGCCGACCTGGTAGTCGGGGCCCAGCACGGCGTTCAGCGCCTTGATCTCGTTGGCCAGCGCGACGCAGGTCCTCAGGCCCTTGACGCTGTAGGTGTCGTTATAAGCCTTCTCCAGGATCGGCGGGATCTCGCGCTTGGAGAGGCCGACGTCGCGGACCGGCTGGGTGCCGATCTCGGTGGCCTTCTCCTTGGTCTGGCCCCAACGCCCGCCGGGCTCGGTGGGCTTGGCCGGCGGCTTGACCTGGGCTTGGGCCGCCGACGTCGCCAGCAGCAGGGCCGCGCCGACTGTTAGGCAAAGCTTCGAATTCATCAGGACGCCCTCCGCGGAATACGGTCCTTGAACGGCGCAGCTTCGCGATCGGTTCCGGGCGCTAGTTGGGGGGCGTGGCGGCTTCCAGGTCGAAGGCCGCGTCGAAGGCCTCGTCGCTCGGAACCGCGCCGGACAGCGCGCCCAGGAAAAGGTCCTCCAGCGCTTCCCAGACGAAGCCCAGCTGTTCCAGCACCGCCGGGACTTGAGCGACGTCGAAACCTGGATAGAGGTCCTCGATCAGCCACAGGCCGCTGGCGGGATCGAAGCCGAAGCGGCTGCCGATCAAGCGGAACTGGGCCTTGGCCGCCGTCTCGAACAGCGCCGTCAGGTCGCGGGCCTCGTCCAGGTCCTCGGGGTCAAGCACGAGGCAACGGGCCTGCAGCCAGCCGTGATCAGGCAACAGGTAGAACGCCCCGTCCTCCTCGTCCTCGCCCGACACCTCCAGGCCCCGATCGATCGCCTCGACGCGATAGCCGGCCGAGCGGCACACATCGGCCAGGTCATTCAGGAAGGCGGCTTCCTGTTCGGGGGTCAGGTCGGTCATGGGGAGACTCCGGTATTTCAGGGTTGGGATCCTAGCACGATCGCCACTCAAACTACGCCCGTCATTCCCGCCCTCGTGGCGGGAACCCCTCCGTCCGCCGCAGGTGCAGCGGAGGCGGACTGCTCAGCAGTCCGCTTGTATCTCACGTATGAGCTGAACCAGGGGTTCCCGCCACAAGGGCGGGAATGACGGGCGTTATGAGTGAGCGAAGGAGATAACGGCTCCCTAGCTTCGGTAATCCCCGTTGATCGCCACGTACTGCTTGGTCAGGTCGCAGGTCCAGACCGTGGCCGAGCCCTTGCCGACGCCGACGTCGACGCTGACCTCGAACTCCGCGTTCTTGACGTAGGCGCTCATCTTGGCCTCGTCGTATTCGGCCGAGATCAGGCCGTCGCGGGCCGCGTAGAGATCGCCGAAACGGACGTTGATCTTCTCGCGGGCCACCGGCTCGTCGGCGCGGCCCACGGCCATGACGATGCGGCCCCAGTTGGCGTCCTCGCCGGCGAAGGCGGTCTTGACCAGCGGGCTCTCGGCGATGGTGCGGGCGATCTTGCGGGCGCTGGCCGGGCTCTCGGCGCCGTTGACGGTGATCTTGACGAACTTGGTCGCCCCCTCGCCGTCGCGGACCAGTTGCAGCGCCAGGTCGAGCAGCACCCCCTCCAGCTTTTCCCGGAAGTCGGCCAGGCGCTTGTCGCCGGCCCGGTGGATCTTCGGCGCGCCCGACTGGCCGGTCGCGAACAGCAGCAGGGTGTCGTTGGTCGAGCGGTCGCCGTCCACCGTCACGCAGTTGAAGGTCGTGCGGGTGTAGAGGCTGACCAGGGTCTGCAGCGCCGCCGGCGCGATGGCCGCGTCAGTGGCCACGAAGGCCAGCATGGTGGCCATGTCGGGCGCGATCATGCCCGAGCCCTTGCAGATGCCGGCGATCTTGACCTCGACGCCGTCGATCATCGCCGTGGCGTAGGCTCCTTTCGGGAAGGTGTCGGTGGTCATGATCGCCCGGCCGGCCTCGGCCCAGGCGTCGGCCTTCAGGCGGCTCTCGACCTCGGGCAGGCGGGCGGTGATCTTGCTGTCGTCCAGGATCACGCCGATGACGCCGGTCGAGGCCATCATCACGTCGCGCTGGCGGCAGTCCAGGCGCTTGCCGACGGCGGTGGCCACGCGGCGCACGGCGTCCGCGCCCGGGCGGCCGGTGAAGCTGTTGGCGCAGCCGGCGTTGACCACCAGGGCCCGCACGTCCGCGCCGCCGGTGGCGGCCAGCTGCCGCTTGCACCAGTCGACCGGCGCCGAGCCGACGCCGTGACGCGTGAAGACGCCCGCCGCCGAGGTGCCTTCGGCGAAGCGCATCAGCAGCAGGTCTTCCCGCTCGTGCTTGTAGAAGCCCGCGCGGCCGGTGGCGATCTCGACGCCGGCGATCGGCGGAATGACCGGGAACGGCACGGCCAGCGGCGATATGGCCAGGCCCGGCTTGCCCGCGCCCGTGGCGGCCGGCTTGGCGGCGGG
>NZ_SZWJ01000063.1:0-23159 GCF_012184455.1 Caulobacter sp. SSI4214
ACGAGTTGGGGACGATACCACGTAGTCGTTAAGTCTTGTTTCGAACGTTGGTCGTCAAACGCCGCTCAGTGAAAGGCCCGGGGCGTCCGGTGGGCTGGCGCCGCCGCCGTTCAGCGGCCTCTGCATCCAGACCAGATCCACCCAACGGCCGAACTTATGGCCCATGGCTGGGAATACGCCTTGTTTTTCAAAGCCCATCGCCGCGTGCAAGCCGATGGAGGCCAGGTTGCCGCTGTCGCCGATCACCGCGCACATTTGTCGCAGGCCCAAGGCCTCGCAAGCCGCGATCAGGGCCGTCAGCAGGGCCTTGCCGACGCCCTTTCCCACCGCGTCGGGCGCGACATAGACGCTGTCCTCGACCGTGTAGCGATAGGCCGCCCGCAGGCGGAACGGGCCGGCGTAGCAATAGCCCAGCACCTTGCCGTCGAGCTCGGCGACCAGATAGGGCAGGCCGCGATCCAGGAAGGCTTGGCGGCGGCGGCGCATCTCGGCCTCGTCCGGCGGAACCTCCTCGAAGGTCCCCAGGCCGTTCAGCACGTTCCAGTCATAGATGGCGGTGATGGCGGGCAGGTCGGCGTCGGTCGACGCGCGGATCAGGACGCTCACGCCGCCTCCCAACCCTTCTCGACCGCCCAGACGGCGAAGGCGTAGTCCAGCGCGATCTCCTTGAGGAAGTCGAACCGCCCGGAGGCCCCGCCGTGGCCGGCGTCCATATTGATCTTCAGCAGCACCGGCCTGCCGCTGGTGCTGTGCTCGCGCAGCTTGGCCGCCCACTTCTCCGGCTCCCAATAGGTGACGCGCGGGTCAGACAGGCCGCCCGTGGCCAGCACGGCCGGATAGGGCTTGGCGGCGACATTGTCGTAAGGGCTGTAGCTGGCGATGTAGTCGTAGGCCGCCGGATCCTCCAGCGGATTGCCCCACTCGGGCCATTCGGGCGGCGTCAGCGGCAGGGACGTGTCGCTCATGGTGTTGACCACGTCGACGAACGGCACGGCGGCGATGATCCCGGCGAACAGATCCGGCCGCATATTGGAGATCGCGCCCATCAACAGCCCTCCGGCCGAGCCGCCATAGGCCACGGTGTTGGCGGGGGCGCCGTAGCCGGCCGCGTGCAGGTGCTCGGCGCAGGCGATGAAGTCGGTGAAGGTGTTCTTCTTCTTGAACTTCTTGCCGTCCAGGAACCAGCCCCAGCCCTTCTCCGAACCGCCGCGCGGGCAGGCCGTCGCCCAGATCCAGCCGCGATCGACCAGGCTGAGATTGCGGATCGAGAAGCTGGGCTCCATGGCGATGCCATAGCTGCCGTAGCCGTACAGCAGCAGCGGCGCCGAGCCGTCCAACGGCGTTCCCTTCTTCATCAGCACGAAGATCGGCACCTCGGCGCCGTCCGCGGCCTTGGCGTTCAGGCGGCGGGTTTCGTACTGGGCCGGATCGTGGCCGGAGGGGATCTCCTGCGTCTTGCGCAGGGTCCGCTCGCGCGTCGACATCCGATAATCGAACCACTGCCGGGGCGTCGTCATCGAGTTGTAGACGAACCGCAGGGTGTCGGTGTCGTACTCGTAGCCGCCTTCCAGCGACAGGGCGTAGGCCTGCTCGTCGAAGGCGATGGCGTGCTCGTCGCCGTTTCGCGCGGTGACCACCACGCGGTTCAGGGCGTCGACCTTCTCCAGGCGAACGAACCAGTCCTTGAAGGCCATGGTTCCGGAGATCAGCCGGCCGGGTTGATGCGCGATCCAGTCCCGCCAATGGGCCTTTCCCGTCGCGGCTTCGGGCGCCGTAACCAGCTTCCAGTCGACGGCGCCGTCGGCATTGGTGCGGACCACGAAGTGGTCGTTCCAGTGCTCGACCTCGTAGCGCAGCCCGACCTCGCGCGGGTGGAAGACGACCGGCGCGGCCGTCGGCGTCGCGGCCGGGATCAGCAGGGCCTCGCTGGTCTCCTGGTTGCCGCAGGCGATCACGATGAACTTTTCGGAAGACGTGACGCCGACCCCGATGAAGAAGCCCTCGTCGGGCTCGTCATAGATCAACACGTCATCGGCGGCGGTTCCGCGCGCCGGGCGGCGATAGATCCGGGCCGGGCGGCCGTTGTCGTCCCGGAACGTCCAGTAGAGCCACTGACTGTCGGGCGAGAAGCAGAAGTCGCCGGTGGTGCTTTCGACCGGGCTGTCCAGCACGGCGCCGCTGGCCAGGTCCTTTATATGGATGCGGTAGACCTCCGAGCCCTGCTCGTCGACGGCGAAGGCGTAGAGCGCGTGGTCGGGCGAGTGGGTGGCCGCGCCGACCTGGTAGAAGGCCTTGCCCTTGGCCGCCGCCTCCTCGTCCAGCAGGATTTCCTCGCCCTGGCCGTCGCGCGGCTTGCGGGCGTGAATCGGATGCTGCGCGCCCTTCTCGAAGCGGGTGTAGTACGCGAACGGGCCGTCGGGCGCGGGGACGGAGGCGTCGTCCTCCTTGATGCGGCCCTTCATCTCCTCGAACATCGCCGCCTGCAGCGTCTCGGTCGAGGCCAGCATGGCCTTGGCGTAGGCGTTTTCCTCGGTCAGGTGCTGCTTGACGTCGGCCTTGATCAGGCTGGGGTCGCGCAAGACCTTCTGCCAATTGTCGTCCTTCATCCAGGCATAGTCGTCGGTTCGCACGCGGCCCAGCTGCTCGATGGTCTTTGGGACCTTTCGCGCGACCGGCGGAACGGGGCGGACGGCGTCTGAGGGCATGGCGGATCCGGAAGCTATTTCTGGGAGGACTAGGGGACCTGAGGTAAGCGCCGCGGCGGCGCTCGTCACCATCTGCCGGCGATTCATGGCCAGAATTTTCCCCAACAGGCTTTAAACGCGCGAGTGCGGCAGAACGACAGCTTGCGGCGCGAGAATCCCGGGGTCAAATTCACTTCGCGGTCGGGCGAGCCTTTGCTTCCATTGCGCGCAATGAAGTTAAATGCTCTTTATAAGTGCAAGCGTAAAAGGGGGCGTCATGGCCTGGGATTTGTCCGTCGACCTGATCAAGGCGACGGTGCAGCTCGAGCAGCCGGTGGGCGACGGCTCGCGCACCGTGGGCACGGGCTTTCTGATTTCAGACCCCACGCCGGGCGGCAAGCCCCGCACGATCTTGGTCACGGCGGCGCACGTCTTCGAGAAAATGCCGGCGATGTCGGCCAAGATCGGCTATCGCGTCCAGGGCAAGGACGGCGTCTGGCGCTTCGATCCCACCACCTTGAAGATCCGCGATGGCGATCATCCGCTGTGGGTCAAGCATCCGACCCGCGACGTCGCGGCCATGGAGGTCGAGGCGCCGCCGGAGTTCGTCAAGGCGGCCATTCCGATCAACTATCTGGCGCAGGACGACACCTTCAACAGATACAACCTGGGTCCGGGCGACGAGATGATGGCCCTGGGCTTCCCGCGCGGACTGTCGGCGAACCCGGCGGGTTTTCCGATCCTGCGCGCGGGTCGGGTGGCGTCCTATCCCCTGGCCCCCGCCACCAGCTTTCCGACCTTTCTGATGGATTTCTCGGTCTTCCCCGGCAATTCGGGCGGGCCCGTCTTCATGGCCGAGGGCGCGCGTCGTCGGCCCGGCTCGAACCAGACCCAGGAGGTTCAGTTTGTGGCCGGTCTCCTGACCCAGCAGGTCGAGCTTTCGGGCGAGCGCCTGGAGATCGGCATTGTCACCCACGCCAAGTTCATTCGCGAAACCCTGGCGCTTCTCGACAAGCTGCCCGGCGCGACCGTGACCCAGGCCAAGGCCGGCAGGACGGTCAAGGGCGATCCGCCGATGCCGCCCGCCACGCCGGCCGTGGCGATCTCGGCCACGGCCATGGCGGCCTCTCGCTAGAGGCCGCTTAGTTTTAGCGGAACTGGATTTCGCGGCTGTTCGTTTCTCTCGCACCGCAACAAGCAGGAGCGAGTCATGAGCACCAACCGCGTTGAAGGCGCCATCGACAAGGGCGTGGGCGCGCTCAAGGAAGCCGCCGGCAAGGCCGTGGGCAACGAACGTCTGCAAGCCGAGGGCGCCGCCCAGAAGGCCAAGGGCGACATCCAGAACAAGGTCGGCCAGGCCCAGGACAAGATCGGCGACGCGATCAAGCGTTAAGCCGGTAATCTAGATCCATCGGACGGCCGCCGGAGTTTTCCGGCGGCCGTTTTCGTTTTCAGGTCGTCTCATACGTCGCCGCGTAGTCGACCGGGAAATTCACCGAGCGAGCGATGAAGCAGACCTTGTGGATCTCGTGATGGATCGCATCGGCCTTGGCCAGGTCGGCGCCCGGCTCGACGATGATGTGAGGCCTCAGCGTCGCGCGCAGGAAGCGGCCGGCGCCATCGGGCGTGCTCTCGCCGACGCCGACGGGGGTGTCGCTATAGCCGCGCACCACGATCCCGGCGCTGGACGCCAGGTGCAGGTACCACAGCATGTGGCAGGCGCTCAGCGACGACAGCAGCAGGTCTTCCGGATTGTGCCGCGTCGGATCGCCGCCCAGCAGCGGATCATTGGAGCAGGCGATGACCGGCTTGCCGGGGGTGCGGACCTCCCAGGTCCTGTCGTAGCCGCGATAGGTCTTCGTGCCCTGGCCGCGATCGCCGGTCCATTCGATCAAGCTGGTGTAGTCGTGTTGCTTGGCCATCTAGCGCTCTTTCGGCGGGATCTTCGCCAGCCGCGCGGACATGGCGGCGATCTCCTCCCGGCTCCATCGCGAATGTTTGCGGGTTTCGCTGGCGGGATGGTAGCCAAGTCCGAGTGAGATGTCCGGCGCTCGATAGGCGTGGCGCGGGCGGATCGGGCGGGGCTCCAGACCGCCGCCGCAGGTGGGGCAGACGTTAAGCAGGACGTTGTCGGCGCAATCGGCGCAGTAGGTGCACTCGTAGCTGCAGATGCGAGCGTCGACCGCCGCCGGGGGCAGGTCGACGTCGCACAGTTCGCAATTGGGGCGAAGTTGAAGCATGCAAATCTCCTGGCGGCGGTTCCATTCGCTATCGCGGACGGCCGCCAGGGGAAATGACAGTGAAGCCTCGATTACCGCCAGCGGCGGTGATCAGCCGTAGATGATTGAGATGGTCTCGGCGACGCAGGCGGGACGTTCCTCGCCCTCGATCTCGATCGTGCATTCGTTCTTCATCTGCAGGCCGCCGGCCTTGGGCTCCACGCTGACCAGCTTCTGGCGCATCCGCACCTTCTTGCCGACCCGGACCATGCCGGTGAAGCGGACCTTGTCGCAGCCATAGTTGATGCCGCGCGTAACGCCGGTGACGCGCAGGATGCCCGCGCCCAGCATCGGGATCAGCGACAGCGTCAGATAGCCGTGAGCGATCGGACCGCCGATCTCCTTGGTCGCGCGCTCGACATCAACGTGGATCCACTGGTGATCGCCGGTGGCCTCGGCGAACAGGTTGACGCGTTCCTGGGTGATCTCGACCCAGTCGGACACCCCGATTTCCTGGCCGACCAGGCTGGCGACGTCGGCGTAGGCGACTTCCTTCATGATGCTTGTCTCCCTCGAACAGTTGTTTGGATAGAGACCAGCCCGCGCGGCTCAGGTCAACCGGGGAAGGCGCTGGCGACCAGCCAGACATTGGCCGCCGAGATGACCACGAACAGAAGCCAGGCGACGAGCTTCGTGACCCAGCCGTTGGCGAACGGCCCCATCAGCGTCTTGTCGTCGGTGAAGCGCAGCAAGGGCCAGATCGCGAACGGAAGTTGGGCCGACAGCACCACCTGGGTCAGAACGAGCAGCTTGCCGACCGAGTGCTCGCCGAGCGTCAGGACGCCGATCAGCGCCGGGACGATCGCCAGGGTCCGGGTGATCAGCCGCCGCTGCCAGCAGGGAATCTTCAGGTCCAGGAAGCCTTCGAGGATCACCTGGCCGGCGATGGTGCCGGTGAAGGTCGAGCTCTGGCCCGAGGCGAACAGGGCGATGGCGAACAGCACGCCGGCCAGGGCGCCGCCGGTGACCGGCGCCAGCAGCTTTTGCGCCTCCTCGATGCCGGCCACTTCGGTCAGGCCCGAGCCGTGAAAGGCGGAGGCGGCCAGCACCAGGATCGCGGCGTTGATCAGCAGGGCCAGCAGCAGGGACACGACCGTGTCGATGGTCGAGAGCCGGATCGCCGCCCGCTTGCCCGGCGCGTCGGCGGGGGTGAGCCGGGTCTGCACGATCGACGAGTGCAGATAGAGGTTATGCGGCATGATCGTCGCGCCCAGAATGCCGATCGCCAGGTAGAGCGCGTTGCCCTGCTTCAGCGCATCCAACGACGGCGCGAGGCCGCGCGCCACCTCGGCGGCGTTCGGCGGGGCCAGGACCAACTGCACGAGGAAGCAGGCGCCGATCGTCGAGATCAGGCCCAGGATGATCGCCTCCAGCTGCCGGAAGCCTTTCCCCTTGAGGCCCAGCACGATGACCGTGTCCAGCGCCGTCAGCAGCACGCCGCCCCATAGCGGCACGCCCAGCAGGAGCTTGAACGCCAGGGCCGAGCCCAGCACCTCGGCGATGTCACAGGCAATGATCGCCAGTTCGGCCAGCAGCCACTGGACCTTGACCGTGCGCGGCCCGAACCGATCGCGCGACATTCGCGCCAGGTCCTTGCCGGTGACCAGGCCCAGCCGCATCGACAGGATTTGCAGTACAATCGCCGCCAGACTGGACAGCACCACCACGAACAGCAGCGACGTTCCGTACCGCGAGCCGGCCTCGATATCGGTCGCCCAGTTGCCGGGGTCCATGTAGCCGACGCTGACCAGCAGGCCGGGCCCCGCGACCCGCAACATCCGCTTCCAGGCCGGCAGTCCTTCGGGCACGGCGACCGCGCCCCGCACCTCGGCGGGACAGAACGGCGCGGTGGCGGTTTTGGGCAGGCGGTCGAGCAGGGCGGCGAACATGCGGTCTAGTTAGGGGCGCGTCGCCGGACTTGTCAGCCCTCGGCGGCCAGTCGAGCCTCCAGCGCGGCGCGATCGTTCAAGAACCAGACCTGACCGCCCTTGTTCGACTCGTAGACGAAGTCGCGCAGGCTGCGGCTGGCCTCGACGCGGGCGGCGATGTCGCCGACGAAGGCCAGACGCATGCGGTAGTTGGTGAACTTCTGGATGACCTCTCCGGCGATGCGCGTCGAGAGATCCAGGAATCCGTTGGCCAGTCGCTCGACCGGAACGACCACCAGCTCGGCCTCGGCGCCCCAGGCTTCGCCCAGAAGGTCGTTGGCGGTGGTGGTGTCCAGCGGTGGACCGTCAGGCGAAGCGAACAGCATCTTGGTCATGACGTATGGATACCCGACGGGCCGTCAGCCCTCCAGCGCCGCGCGGGCTTCGGGCGGAAGCAGGCTGACCGCTTGGTCGAGCAACTCCCTCCAGGTTTCGCCGCGATCGCGCGCCTCGGAATAGGCGTCCCGCAGGGCGAAGGGGTCATCTTGGGAGAGGGCTTCGATCAGGGCGCGCTGGATCTTGCGAGCAAGTTATAAGCAATCCTGAAGTCTGCGTATAACTTTCCGCTCGCTACACGATCCGGCTCTCGCCCTTGCCCCAATAGGCGTCGCGGATCAGGCGCTTGTAGAGCTTGCCCGTCGGGTGGCGGGGCAGTTCGGCCATGAAGTCGATGCGTCGGGGCGACTTGACGTGGCTGAGGTTGGCGCGGGCGAAGGTCATCAGCTCCTCGGCCAGGGCGGCCTGGTCGTCGCCGAGGTTCATCGGCTGGATGACCGCCACCACCTGTTCGCCCATCTCCTCGTGCGGCGCGCCGACCACGGCGGCGTCGGCGACCTTGGGATGTGTGATCAGGAGGTTCTCGATCTCCTGCGGATAGATGTTCACCCCGCCCGAGATGATCATGAAACTCTTGCGGTCGGTCAGGTAGAGATAGCCCTCCTCGTCGGCCCAGCCGACATCGCCCAGAGTCGTCCAGCCATGCTGGTTATAGCTCTCGGCGGTCTTTTCCGGGGCGTTGTGGTAGTTCACGGCCGGGCCGTTGGCGAAATAGACCGCGCCCTCGGTGCGCGGCGGCACGGGCTCGCCGTTCTCGTCGCAGATGCGCAGCTCGCCCAGCACCGCCTGGCCGACGCTGCCCTTGTGGGTCAGCCAGTTCTCGGAATTGATCCAGCAGAAGCCGTTGCCCTCGGTGCCGGCGTAGTATTCGAAGATCACCGGACCCCACCAGGCGATCATCTGCTCCTTGACCGGGATGGGGCAGGGCGCGGCGGCGTGCACGGCCGACTTCATCGACGAGATGTCGTACTTGGCCCGGACCGCCTCGGGCAGCTTCAGCATCCGCACGAAGTGGGTGGGGACGAACTGGCCGCAATTGACTTTGTACTTCTCGATCAGGGCCAGCGCCTGTTCGGGATCGAACTTCTCCATGACGATCACCGTGCCGCCCAGCTTGTGGACGGTCATGCACCAGCGCAGCGGGGCCGCGTGGTACAGCGGCGCGGGCGAGAGATAGATGCTGTCGCCGCTGAAGCCGAACAGGCCCTGGGCCATCATCTGCAGGGCGTGGGGCGCGTCGATCGGGCCGCCGCTCAACGCCGGCTTGACGCCCTTGGGACGGCCGGTGGTGCCGGACGAGTAGAGCATGTCCGAGCCGGCGGTCTCGTCGCCGATCGGCGTGGTCGGCTGGCCCGCGCGGGCGTCCTCGAAGCCGGCATAGGCGCCGTGCGCGCCGCCGACCGCGAACAGCGCAAGGCCCTCGGCCAGCGGCGCGATCTCATCGATCAGGGGACCCATGGCCGTCGAGGTGATGAACACCTTGGCCCCGCAGTCCTTGAGGATGTACTCCGCCTCGCCGGCCGTGAGCTTGGTCGAGATGCAGACGAAATAGAGCCCGGCCCGCTGCGCCGCCCAGGCGACCTCGAAGAAACGGGCGTTGTTCTCCATCATGATGGCGATGACGTCGCCGGTCTTCAGGCCCAGTGATCGGAACAGGTGCGCGCCCTGGTTCGAGCGCGCGTCGAGCTGGGCGTAGGTCACGACCTCGCCCGAGCCGGCCATGATGTAAGCGGCCTTGTCGCCCTGGGTTTGGGCGTGGAGGTAGGGGTGCATCGCTTTACCTCTTCAGGGGGATCAGGCCGCCACGGCCTGTTTGGCGTCGGCCAGGATCATCGCCGCGCCTTTCTCGCCGATCATGATCGAGGGGGCGTTGGTGTTGCCCGAGATCAGCCGCGGCATGATCGAGGCGTCGACCACGCGCAGCCCCTCGACGCCGCGCACGCGCAGCCGCGTATCGACCACGGCCATAGGACCGGTCCCCATCTGGCAGGTGCCGACGGGATGATACAGCGTCGAGCCGGTCTGGCGGGCGAAGTCCAGCAGCTGGGCGTCGGTCTGGACGTCGGGGCCGGGGTTCATCTCGTGATCGACATAGGGCGCGATCGCCGGCTGGGAGCCGATCTTGCGCGCCCACTTCAGGCCGGCGACCGCCACCTCCTGGTCCAGCGGATCGGCCAGATAGTTGGCGAAGATGGCCGGATAGGTCGCCGGATCCGCCGACTTGATGCGGATATGGCCGCGGCTTTCCGGGCGCAGCTGGCAGGGCGCGATGGTCATGCCCGGCGCGCTCTCCAGCTCCATCTTCTGTTCGTTGAACAGCTTCTCCAGGTCCATGGTCGCCGGCAGGATGTGGAACTGGATGTCCGGCCCGGCCAAATCCGGGCGCGACTTGCAGAAGGCGGCGACGTGGGCGGCCGACAGGGTCAGAAGGCCCTTGCGGAACAGCAGATATTTCATGGCCTCGGCGGCCAGGCGCCCGCCCTTGCTCTGCTCGTTGACCGAGATCGTGCCCGGTTTCAGGCGGTAGCGGACGGCGATCAGATAGTGGTCCTGCAGGTTCTCGCCCACGCCAGGCAGGTCATGGACGACCTCGACGCCATGCGCGCGCAGCAGGGCGCCGGGGCCGACGCCGGAAAGCTGCAGCAACTGGGGCGAATTGATCGCGCCGCCGGCCAGGATGACCTCGCCGCGCGCCATCACGACGCGGCGCTGGCCGTTCTGGACGAACTCGACGCCGACGGCGCGCTTGCCCTCGAACAGCACGCGGCTGGCCAGGGCGTTGGTCTCGACCTGGAGATTGGGCCGGTTCATCGCCGGGTGCAGATAGGCGACGGCGGACGAGCAGCGGGCGCCGTTCTTCTGGGTGACCTGATACCAGGTCGCGCCTTCCTGGTCGGGACCGTTCAGGTCGGCGTAGCGCGGGATGCCGGCTTGGTCGCAGGCCTCGATCAGAGCTTCGGAGATCGGGTGGACATCCCGCATGTCGGCGACGTTCAGCGGGCCGCCCGTCGCGTGCAGGTCGCAGGCCCCGCGCTCCTGGTTCTGGGCCTTGCGGAAATAGGGCAGCACATCGTCCCAGGCCCACCCCTCGCAGCCCAGCTGGCGCCAGCCGTCATAGTCGGCGGCCTGGCCGCGCACATAGAGCATGGCGTTGATCGAGGACGAGCCGCCCAGCACCTTGCCGCGCGGCCACACGTGGACGCGGTCGCCGGTGCCAGGGTCGGGCTCGGTGGTGTAGAGCCAGTTGACCTTGGGATCCTTCAGCGTCGACGAATAGCCGACCGGGATATGGATCATCAGGTTCGACGCGAACTGGGAGAGGTTCTTGGTCGGCCGGTCGTCGCCGCCGGCCTCCAGCAGGACGACCTTGAACTTGCCGCCTTCGGACAGCCGCGCCGCCAGGACGCAGCCGGCGGAGCCCGCGCCCACGACCACGTAATCGGCCTCGATGATCCCTGCCATCGCCTCTCTCCCTTCGCCGCCGTCTCGCGTGTCTCCGCGTGATCAGCGTTCAGTTGGGATGGTGACCCCAGAAACGGCGTTCGCGCAAGTTGCCGTCGCGGCGCCGTTGGTTCGACGTGTTTCCCCGCTATCGTCGGCGCGAAAAACGACATTCGAAAGGGAGGCGCGCCATGGACCTGATCAGCCAAACCGCTGTGGAGGGCGTCGCGGGACCGGGAACGCCGCCGACCTATCCGACCTTGAGCGGCGTCGACCTGGCCGACATCTTCCGTTTCACCCAGGGACAGCCCTGGGCGGACTTCGCGCGGATGCGCCAGGAGGCTCCGGTGATGTGGCATCCCGAGCCGTTCGGCGGCCCGGGCTTCTGGGCGCTGACGCGCTATGACGACGTCCAGCGGGTCAATGGCGATCCGGAGGCGTTCTCGTCCCAGCGCGGCGGCATCCTGATGTCGATGGGCTCGCCGGAAAAGCGCCACGCGCTGCTGTTCCGCGCCTCGATGGACACCATGATCAATCTCGACGCGCCGCATCACCTGCAGCTGCGTCGCGAGCACATGCCATACTTCACGCCGGCCTATTTGCGCGGCCTGACCGAGCGGGTGAAGGGCGAGGTGACGCGCCTGCTGGACGATATGGAGCCCAAGCTGGCGGGCGGGGCGGCGATCGACATGGTCGAGCACGTCTCGTCGGTGCTGCCGCTGTTCACCCTGTGCGAGATCCTGGGCGTGCCGCCCGAGGATCGGCCCAAGTTCCTGACCTGGATGCACTATCTTGAGCGCGCCCAGGACCTGGCGGTGAAGCAGGCCAACGCGCCCCTGCAGCCGACGCTGGAGCTGATGCAGTTCGTCATGGACTTCAACAACAACGTCGAGGAGATGTTCGAGTACGGCCGGACCATGCTGCACAAGCGGCGGCAGGATCCGAAGGAAGACCTGATGACCGCCATCGCGCGGGCCCAGGTCGACGGGGCGCTGCTGTCGGACGAGTATCTGGACGGCTCGTGGCTGCTGATCGTCTTCGCCGGCAACGACACCACCCGCAATACGCTCTCCGGGTCGATGAAGCTGCTGACCGAATTTCCGGAGCAGAAGCAGCGGCTGATCGCCGATCCCTCCCTGCTGCCGGGCGCGGTGGACGAGTTCATCCGCATGGTCAGCCCGGTGATCTACATGCGCCGCACGGCCGCACGCGACGTCGAGGTCAACGGTCAGCGGATCCGCGAGGGCGAGAAGGTCGTGATGTACTACGGCGCGGCCAACCGCGATCCGGCGATGTTCGAGAACCCGGACCAGCTGGACGTCACCCGCGCCAACGCCGGCAAGCACATCGCCTTCGGCTATGGCCCCCACACCTGTATCGGCAAGCGGGTCGCCCAGATCCAGCTGGAAGAGGCCTACCGCCAGATCCTGGCGCGGTTCCCGGACCTGAACTGGACCGGCGACATCGAGATCGCGCCCAACAACTTCGTGCACGCGATCAGCAAGCTGGGGGTGAAACGGGGCGGCTAGCGCCCCCTCCGTCTCGCTGCGTATTCGCAGCGATCCACCTCCCCCGCGCACGGGGGAGGAGATGACGGCCCTCTTCCTCACCCGTGAAACGGGGGAGGTGGCGCGGCGCCGATAGGCGACGTGACGGAGGGGGCGCTAAATGATTGCCCCTTATTCATACGCATGTTTGGATCGCGCTAAATCACGAGGAGACACCCCATGTCGCAACCCACCTTCGAAACCCTGCTCTACGATGTCGAGGACGGGATCGCGACGATCACGCTCAATCGCCCCGACCGGATGAACGCCTTCACCGCGCGGATGATGAAGGACCTGATCGAGGCGTTCGACGCCACCGACGCCGACGACGCGGTCAAGGCCGTGATCGTGACCGGCGCCGGGCGGGCCTTCTGCGCGGGGGCCGACCTGGGGGCCGGCGGCGCCACCTTCGACCGCACCTCGCCCCAGGCGCTGGAGCGCGAGGAGGGCAAGGTCGGCGACGTCTATCGCGACGGCGGCGGCCGCGTGACCTTGCGGATGTACGACAGCCTCAAGCCGATCATCGGCGCGATCAACGGCGCGGCCGTTGGGGTGGGCGTCACCATGCAGCTGCCGATGGACATCCGCATGGCCTCGACCGAGGCCAAGTTCGGCTTCGTCTTCGCGCGCCGGGGCATCAATCCCGAGGCCGCCTCGTCCTGGTTCCTGCCGCGCCTGGTCGGCCTGCAGACCGCGCTGGAGTGGTGCTATACGGGCCGGGTTTTCCCCGCCCAGGAGGCCCTGGATCGCGGCCTGGTCCGCTCGCTGCACGCCCCCGACGACCTGCTGCCCGCCGCCCACGCCCTGGCCCGCGAGATCGTCGACAACACCGCGCCCGTCTCGGTCGCTTTGACCCGCCAGCTTCTGTGGCGCATGGCTGGAGCCGACCATCCTATGGAGGCTCACAAGGCCGACAGCCGCGCCATCCAGTCACGGGGCGCGTCGGGCGACGCCAAGGAGGGCGTGACCTCCTTCCTGGAGAAGCGCGCGCCCGTCTATCCCAACAAGGTCTCGACCGACCTTCCGGACATCTGGCCGGAGTGGCGCGAGCCCGAATTCCGGTAAGTTTGTCGCGGCTTCGCTCACGGCTCGTTAAGCACGATCTGTTCTTGTCGAGCCATGAGCGAAGCCGGGCTGACATCGCCATTTCCCGAGCCCGAGGCCCCCAAGCCGACGGTCCGCTCGCGCGCGACCCTGCTCAAGCGCCTGGCGGACGTGGTGTGCCTGCCCAGCAGCCGGATCAACGCTTTCGAGCGGTCGATGACCGCCGACCTGCTGGTCGAGATGCTGCGCGACGCCAATGTCGTCGAGCGTGAGAAGGTCGCTCGGCGCCTGGCCACGCTCAGCGAGGCGCCGGGAGTGCTGGCGCGTCTGCTGTTGCGCGACGAGCTGCCGGTGGCGCGGGCGCTGCTGATGGAGGCCGAAAGGCTGTCGGACTCCGACCTGATCAGCTGCGTCAATTTCGCGGGCATGGAGCACCGCCGCCTGATCGCCCACAGGCGCGGCGTCAGCGAGGTGGTGGCCGACGCCCTGATCGAAAGGGCCGAGCCGCCGGTCATCGAGGTCCTGCTGCGCAACGACCTGGTCAAGCTCAGCCATCAGGGGGTCGAGAACATCGTCGCCATCACGCGCGACGCCCAGCACCTGATCCCTCTGTTGCTGCGCCGACCGGAACTGCGGCCCAGCCATGCCTATGTGATGTTCTGGTGGTCCGACGCCGAGGCGCGCCGGACCATCCTCCAGCGTTTCGCCGTCTCGCGGGAGATCCTGCAGGACGCGGTGGGCGATGTCTTCTCGATGGCCTCGGCGGAGGGCTGGCAGGACCCGCTGTCGCGCAAGGCCTTGCAGTTCATCGAGCGCCGCCAGCGCAACCGCGCCGCCATCGACAAGAGCCCCTACCAAAGTCTGGACGAGGCCGTCGCGGCGGCCGAGGCCGGCATCACCCGCGAATTGGCCGAAGAGATTTCCTACCTGTCGGGCGTGAAGCCGATGACCGGCGCCAAGATCTTCACCGATCTGGGCGGTGAGCCTCTGGCCATCCTGTGCAAGGCCACGGGCCTGCCTCGTCCTTGCGTGCGCCAGCTTTGGCGGGGCTTGCGTCGCCAGGAAGTCGACCGCGCCGGCGTGACGGACGCCGGGCTGGAGCGCGTGCTGACCGTCTACGACACCGTCGCCGTGGACCGCGCCCAGACCGTGCTGCGCTATTGGAACTGGTCGCTGACCTCGGCCCTGACCCCGGCCTTGCTGAAGGCGATCCGCGAAGGCGACGAAGCCGCCGTCGACGAGTACTCGGCGCCGCAACGGGCGGCGATGCTTGCGCTGTCGCGCGACTTCGATCGCTAAAAGTGGGATATCATCGGTTTCCCGTGGTGGCTGTTTGACGCCACATAGGAACTCAACATTACTTCGGGGTAATGTGCCCGGTTAAGCCCTGGGCGCGAACATTGTCTAATACCGACGATTTCTTATCGCCTTGGTTATTGCTCGGAGTCGTCAATCTTTGTATGCACACGGCGACTGATCTTGGAATCAGTCGCATCAGCAAAAAGATTCCCCGACGGGCGAGGCCGCATGGAAGACCAATCCGACCTGATCGAGATGACGGCGGGCATCGTCTCCGCCTATGTCGGCAACAATCTGGTGGCGACCGCGGATCTGCCCGCTCTGATCAAGCAAGTCCACGGCGCCCTGGCGACCGTCGGCGCGCCCGCCGCCGAGCCGGCCCCGCCGCCGAAGGAGCCCGCCGTTCCGGTCAAGAGGTCGATCACCCCCGACTATCTGATCTGTCTGGAGGACGGCCGGAAGTTCAAGTCGCTGAAGCGTCACCTGCGCACCAAGTACGACATGACCCCGGAAGACTACCGCGCCAAGTGGAACCTGCCCAAGGATTACCCGATGGTCGCGCCGAACTACGCCGAGGCGCGGTCCAACCTGGCCAAGCAGATGGGCCTGGGTCAGGGCGGCCGGAAGCCGGCGCGCAAGGCCAAATAGCCGAGTCTGAACAACGGCTTGGCCCGAGGGCCATCGAGAATTTTATAACGCCCGTCATCCCGAAACGGATGGCGGGCGTTGTGTTTGGCGATTGACTCCAAATGTGAATCTTGTCGCGCGACATGTTTTTCTCTTGCCGCCGATTCGTTCCTTAAGCGATAGTGAATCGAAGTGATTCCAAAGGCTTGTTAAGGACTCTGAAGATGTCCGCGCAACTGAGCGCATCCGCCACGGCGGCCCGCGCTCACCAGGAGATGTTCGCCTACTGGGCGTCCCTCCGTCGGGGGGCGAGCCTCCCCGCGCGCGTCGACCTTCACCCGGCCCACATGAAGCGGCTGCTGCCGACGGTGTCCTTGATCGACGTGATCCGCGAGCCGCGCGACTACCGCCTGCGCCTGGCGGGCACCGGTCTCTACGGCGTCTATGGCCGCGAGATCACCGGCCGCATGATCGGCGACGTCTACAATCCGGCCGCCTTCGAATACTGGCGCAAGGAACTGGACAAGGTGGTCGACGACCGTCGCCCTGGCGTCGGCGTCCACAGCCTGGCCTGGCGCGGCGCCCCGCACATGTCGATCCTGTGGCTGCGCCTGCCGCTGGCCAGCAACGGCAAGGACGTCGACATGATCCTCGGCTACGACGCCGTGGTCGGGGCGGCGGCCGAGGGCGTCTCGGGCATCCGGGCGGCTTAAGGCGTTACGGGCCTTATGGCGGGTCCAACACACCCAACCGACCTCCCCGGCGAATGCCGGGGCCCAGATCGAACCCACGAGCGCTGAACCGGATAGCTCCGCGCGAAGGCGCGTCGGCCCCAATCTCTCCGGAAGAATCTGGGCCCCGGCATTCGCCGGGGAGATCGGGGTAGGGGGCTTGAGACGGGCGGTAGTGTGAGAGCTGACTGGCCGAACGTCCGCTCGGGGCCTAACTCGACCTCACCCCTCCAGGAACGCCTCGACCTCGCGGCGGCTGGGCATCGACGGCGCGGCGCCGGCCTTCTGCACCGACAGCGCCGCGGCGGCGTTGGCCATCTCGACGGCGTCGCGCAGGTCCATGCCCGAGGCCAGGGCCGCTGCCAGGGCGCCGCAGAAGCAGTCGCCGGCCCCGACCGTGTCGATCGCCTTGACCTTGCGGCCCTCGACCAGGAACGCCTCGTCGCGGCGCACGGCGGCGACGCCGGCCGAGCCCAAGGTGACGATGATCGTCTGGTCGGGACGGCTCATCAGCTTGCGAGCGGCGACCGAGACCTCCTCGAGCCGCGTCGGCTCGCGGTCCAGCTTGGCGTAGCTGGCCAGTTCGGTCTGGTTGACGATCAGGATGTCGGTCAGCGGAAACAGCGCCGCGCCCTGGGGCAGGGCGGGGGCGGCGTTCAGAATCCGCAAGGAGCCCTTGGCCGCGCCGGCCCGGAACAGCGCCTCGACGGCGGCGGGCGGGGTCTCCAGCTGGCAGAGCAGAACGCGCTGGCCCTCGATCGGGGTGGCCGAAACCTGCTGGGGCGTCACCATGGCGTTCGCGCCGGCGGTGACGACGATCATGTTCTCGGCGTTGTTGGCGACCCAGACGTGGGCCTGGCCGGTGGGCACGCCCTCCAGCTCCAGCACGTCGGCGACCTGGACGCCGTAGCCGGCCAGCTTGGCCTTCAGGCCCTTGCCGCTGTCGTCGCCGCCGACCGCGCCCATCAGCCGGGTGGGCGCGCCCATGCGCGCGGCGGCGACCGCCTGGTTGGCGCCCTTGCCGCCCAGGAACAGCGCCAGGGACAGGCCGGCCACCGTCTCGCCGGGCCGGGGCAGGTCGTCGACCCGCGCCACCGCGTCCAGATTGATCGAGCCGAGAACGAAAACGGTCATGGTGGTGGTCTTCTGGAAATCCTAGAGCGTGAGGCTGAAAGTGGGAACCGGTTTCAGCCTCACGCTCTAAAAGTTTGATTTAGAGCCTTTAGCCGCCGGGCCCGTGCTGGAAGCTCTCGACGAGGGAGCCCGCCACGAGTCGCCATCCGTCCACTAGCACGAAGAAGATCAGCTTGAACGGCAAGCTGATGGTGGCGGGGGGCAGCATCATCATGCCCATGCTCATCAGCACGCTGGCCACGACCAGGTCGATGATCAGGAACGGCAGGAACAGCATGAAGCCGATCTCGAAGGCGCGCTTGAGCTCCGAGATCATGAAGGCCGGGGTGACGACCTTCAGCGGCAGCTCTTGGGCGGTCTTGGGCTCCTTGACCTGCGAGAGCCGGACGAACAGCGCCAGGTCCTCGCGGCCGACCTGCTTGAGCATGAACGCCTTGACCGGCCCCCCGGCCGCCTCGAAGGCCTCGGGCAGCTCCATCTGGTGGTCCAGCAGCGGCTTGACGCCGGCGTCGTAGGACTTCTCGAAGGTCGGGCCCATGACGATGGCGGTCAGGAACAGCGCCAGGCTGATGATCACCGGGTTGGGCGGGCTGGACTGAACGCCGATGGCGGTGCGCAGCAGGCCCAGCACCACCACGATCCGCACGAACGAGGTGGTCATGATCACGATCGACGGCGCCAGGCTCAGCACCGTCATCAGGCCCACCAGCTGCACCACGCGGTCGGTCAGGCCGGCCCCGTTGCCCAGGTTGATGTTCACGGCCGACTGGGCCATGGCGGCGGCGGGCATGATCCCGAAGGCGACGGCGGCCATCACCGAGATGGCGAAGGCGCGGCGAAGCTCGTCCGGCTTGGCGCCCGTCACGGTCTTGATCAGGGGGCGGATCATCAGGCCACGGGCTCCGGAGCGGAAACGGTCTGGGCGGGAGGGGCGGCGGCGACGCCGCGCGGCGTCCAGTCCAGCAGCCGGCCGTCGCCCAGCAGCACCAGCCGCTCCTCGCCGTCCAGGCTGACGACGATCAGGCGTCGGGTGGGGTCCAGCGCCAGGCTTTCGACGACGCGCAGGCGGCGGTCCTGACGCGCGGTGATCAGGCGGCCCACCGCGTCCGGCCCGAACTTGCGCAGGGCCCAGGCGGCCAGGCCGATCAGGCCCAGGGTGACGGCCAGGGCGGCCAGCGCGCGGATGAATTCGACGACGTCCATGGGACCCTGGATGCCCGGCGGGGCGAGACAACTTGGCGCGGGGAGCGGCCCCCTCGATCCTGGTTTGCCTGAGGGTTCTTAATGTCGAATTAACCCTGTTTCTTCACCATGATCGCCATGGGTCCGGATGACATTCCCCTCTTCGGCATGCTCAAGAGCCGCCTCGGTTATCTGACCGAGCGCCAGAAGCTGGTCGCCCAGAACGTGGCCAACGCCGACACGCCGGGCTATCGCCCGAGCGACCTGAAGCCCTTCAGCTTCCAGGCCTCGCTGATGGGGCAGACCGCCGGCGCGCCGTACCGCGGCGGCCCGGTCGCCCCGACCTCGGGCGTGGCGATGATGGCCACCTCGGCCTCGCACATGGGCCCGTCGAACGCGCCCAGCGCCTGGCGCGCGACGGCCGGCGCCGATTCGGAGACCACCCTCGACGGCAACGCCGTGTCGCTCGAGGACCAGATGATCAAGATGACCGAGGCGCGGACCAACTACGACGCGGCCATCACCTTCTACCAGAAGTCCCTGTCCATGCTGCGCATGGCGTCCCGCAAGCCCAACGGCTGAGGTTAGGCGATGCCCGAGATCAAGTCCCCATCCCTGGCGACCATGGCCGTGGCGGCCTCGGCCCTGCGCGCCCAGCAGGGCCGGATGCGGGTCATCGCCGAGAACCTGGCCAACGCCAACTCCACCTCGCGCACGGCCGGCGGCGATCCCTACCGCCGCCAGGTGCCGGTGTTCCAGCCGACCCGGGTGCAGGGCGCCGAGGGCGTCCAGATGGCCAAGGTCGACGGCGACAAGGCTCCGTTCAAGACCGAGTACGACCCCGGCAATCCGGCCGCCGACGCCAAGGGCTATGTCAAGCTGCCCAATGTCGATCCGCTGGTCGAGGCGCTGGACATGAAGGAAGCGCAGCGCGCCTACGAGGCCAACCTCAACGTCATCGAGACCGCGCGGGTCATGGACGCCCGCACGCTCGACATCCTCAAGAAGTAGGAGGCTAGGCCATGATCACCGCGCTGGCGGCCGCCAAGGCCTACGCCAATTCCGGCGCCATGGGCGTCGGCTCGATCGGTTCGATCGGCGGCGCCGACAAGAAGGGCGTCGACTTCGGCGACATCCTGAAGTCGGCCATGAACAATGTTCAGCACACCTCCAAGGTCGCCGAGCACAAGATCGCCGACCAGGTGGCCGGCAAGGCCGAACTGGTCGACGTGGTCACCGCCATCAGCTCGGCCGAGGCCAGCCTGGAAACGGTGATGTCTGTGCGCGACCAGGTGATCTCGGCCTACCAGGAAATCATGCGGATGCCGATCTAGGCGGCGGCTTTGTCTGTCGCGGTGCTGTTGTCGGTCTTGCGCGGCGAAAGGCGAAGGGCTGTGCGGGGGAGTTTGCGATCATCCACCCGCGCTAAAGCGCACCGTCGTTCCCGCCCTGAAATGGGGGAGTAGACCTATACCGGCAAACCCGGCCATAGGCGTCCGACAACGGACATTTCCATCGTCTGTTCGGGGTGGATTCCCGACATCGGCCGGCCTCTCGGTGGGGAAAGTCGAGCCCTCGTTTCGAAAGACAGATGGCAGTGGGCAAGGCTGCACGCGGTGGCGGCGCGGTCGAAGTCGACGTCCCCGACGCACTACCTCAGAAGGCTCGTCCGGCTCTTTCAGATTGCAAACCCATGCTCCCCACAGACCCGAATTTGGCAGGCGTGGCCTTCCCCCATTCGCTCCCTGGCTCGCCGCACGGCCGAGGCTTTGGCGATTTCCTTGTCGGGCGAGGCGCCGAAAAAGAGGCCGGCTTCCTCGGCCGCCCATTGGCCGTCGTTGCGGCAAACCGTGATGACAATGCGATCGATCTGGGGCTGTTTCATGGGTGTCCTGTTGTCGGGAACGATAGTGGTTGGCGACCGCACTAGGCATCGCGATGCCGGGAGGGGCGGGAGGCGTTGAACGCGGCGTCGGAAAAGCGCCGCCCGAGCTCATCGGCCAGACCGCCAACCTGCGAAGTCACGTCGTTCAACTGGCGCTGGAGTTCATCGCAACGCTGGCGAAGTTGGTCGCATTCGTCGCGAAGGCGCTGCAGGTCCTCGCTCATGAAACACCTCACCAAGCGGTTGCGACTTCAATCTGGACCGTTCCGATCCGGGCGCCTTCCAAGGTAGTTCAGGCCTTCGCTGGTCGGGCGCCAACCACCACGGTCATGGTGTGCAAGGCCGAGCGCGGCCAGCTCCTGAGCGTGGCGGATATTGACCGCATCGAGCCCTCCGGTGCGCAGGCGACGCTCCAACTGGCGAAGCGCGCGGTAGGCGCCTTGCGACAGCTGGCTCGGCCCAGTGTCGCACTCGGCGTCCGGCACAAGGCTCAGCCTCTGTGAAGCTGCGGTGAAGTCTACGGGTACGAGCATCTGTGACTCCTAGCGCCGCAGCTCAGCGACGCTATTGATGGCCCGGGCGCCGTGATGGATTACGGTCCGCGCGCAGACGTGCGATCATGGCGCGGCGCAGATCTCGCCCACGGGCGGCCATCGGCCGAGCATCAGATTGCGCGGCGAAGGCGTCGATCAGGGTCTCGTGGACCAGGAACCGCGCCGCGTTGGGATCGGGCAACAGCCGATCAGCCAGGCGCTGAAGGTCGTGAGACAGCATCATGACTTGGAGATTGCGCCGAGGGTGAGACAGCATCTGGATGTTTCCTTCCCTTGAAGAGGTGAAACCGAATGACGCGTCCCTGCTATTGAAGGATTTACCAGCGATCCCGTTTAATTTTCGGCGATGTTCCGGCGCGTCGGAAAAATCATCGCCACGCCTTCTATTTTCGTATCATACAATTATATTGAAGGAATTTCCAGGATCTACTGGATAACTTCCTCCAATTAATTTCATGGAGCTCGCGCGCGCGTCGCGTGATTGGCGGCGTTGCCGCCTGAAGGGCGTGCATGCGTTTCCAGGTCGAAGCCTCCCTCACCTACGATTTTGCAGCGCCATGCGAAGTTCTTCTGCTGGTCGAAGCCGCGCACGGGCGGGACCAGCAGGTGACTTCGGACGCGCTCACCTTCTGGCCGCCCGCACCGGCCCGGCGTATCGATGACCCGTTAACCGGCGAGCGCCGTACAGTGTTCGCAGCTTCGGGCAGGATCAACGCGCTCTATCGCGCCACGGTCGAGACGGCGGTGTCCGACCATGGCCTAGCGGGCGCGGAGGAAACGGCGATCGCCGACCTGCCGAGTGAAGTGCTGCCTTACCTTCGGGCCAGCCGTTACAGCCCCTCGGATCGACTGATGCGCTTCGTCGAGCGGGAGTTTGGCGGGTTGCGCGGCGGGGAAAAGGTCGCCGCGATCCTGGCCTGGATCGCCGATCATGTGGACTATCGCGCCGGGGTCAGTCACGCCGCGACGACGGCGGTCGATACCCTCGTTGATCGCGCAGGGGTTTGCCGAGACTTCAGCCATTTGGCGATCGCGCTCTGCCGGGCGGGCAATATCCCGGCTCGAGCTGTCAGCGCGTACGCGTGGAGGCTGGAGCCGCCCGATCTCCACGCCGTGGCGGAGATTTATCTTGGCGGCCGGTGGCGACTGATCGATCCTTCCGGTCTGGCTCCGATAGACGGCCTTGTTCGGGTCGCCACTGGCCGGGACGCCGCCGACATCGCGTTCATGACGATCTTCGGCGCCGCGACGCTCGTCGAGCAGCACTTCAGCATCGACAGGGTCGGCGGGTGAGGTCGTGACTCCGCGCCGAAGCCGCCAGGGCCTGCCCGATGCGCTCGGGCCATTCCACTATCAGTTTCGGCCCAGTCCGGCCGGGCGCTTTGGCACGGTCCTGATCCGAGCGCCCGCCGGAGCGCCGCTGCCGACGCGTGGCGATGCGATCACCCTGACGACACACGACTGCTACGACGGCGAGTTCGAGGTGACGCAGGTGGATAAGGATGGCGAGGGGTGGTGGATCGGGTGTGAGCGAAGGCCACGATAAAACGCCGCAAACCACACGATGTAGGCGGACGGGGACTCAAAACGTCTATGGCATCCGTCTTCGCAGCCGACAATTGGAAGGGCTGCAATGGGTCGTGTGCAGTCATCAGCACCGGCGACGAATGCGGACGTTCAAGTCCGCGGCCACCGGCGACAAAAAGAATGGCCACGCCCTCGCGGACGTGGCCCAGTTTGCTCGGGGGAGAAGAAGAACCGACGCTTACGCCTACGAACTCAGACGTGCAGGAACGCCTTGGCGACGGCCAGCAGGCCGACCCAGACGATGGCGTTCAGCACGGTGGCGACCAGGACCGCGACGCCTAGCGGCCATTGTCGGGCCGGGCGGCGGACGCGCGGATCGAACGGACGGGCTTGGGTGGCGATGGCCATGGGATGCTCCTTGAACCTGTCGCCATGGTCGCGATCGATTCGGCCGTCGCGAACCGGACGGCCTGTCGCGCGCCGCCTTGTCGCACCCTGAGTTTCGGTAAAGGCTCGACATCGGCGGGCGGATGATTCCCAACCCGCGCGGAGCCGCCATGACCGCCGCCATCGTCCTCGAAGAGGTGAGCAAGACCCATGGCGGCCAGACCGTCCTGGCGCCGACGTCGCTGACGATCGCCAGGGGCGCCTTCGTCGCCCTGGTCGGCGGATCGGGCGCGGGCAAGACCACGCTGCTGAAGCTGATCAACGGCCTCTCCGCGCCCGACACGGGGCGGGTGCTGATCGACGGCGCCGACATCGCCGACCAGTCGGGTCCGGCGCTGCGGCGCGGGATCGGCTATGTCTTCCAGGAGATCGGCCTCTTTCCGCACATGACCGTCGCCCGGAACATCGGGATCACGCCCGAACTGCTGGGCTGGCCCGCCGCCGAGATCGCGGCGCGGACCGAGGAACTGCTCGACCTGGTGGCGCTGCCGCGCGCGCTCGCCGGGCGGGCGCC
>NZ_SZWJ01000064.1:0-22913 GCF_012184455.1 Caulobacter sp. SSI4214
CAGACGGCCCCCTCGCGCTCCAGCAGCGCCTTGGCGGCCGCTTTCTCGGCCTCCTGGCGGGACTTGCCCTTGGCGATGGCGGGGTCGACGCCGACCACCGTGGCCTCGACCGTGAACACCGGCGCGTGATCCGGGCCCGTGCGGTCCAGGACGCGATAGGTGGGCAGCGGACGGCCCTTGCCCTGCGCCCACTCCTGCAGCGCGGTCTTGGGGTCGCGCGGACGGCCCTCGCCGGCGCGCTCGAATTCGTCGGCCCACAGATCCAGGAACACGGCGCGGGCCGCGCCCAGGCCGGCGTCCTGATAGAGCGCGGCCATCAGCGCCTCGGTGGCGCCGGCCAGGATCGAGTCGGTCTCGCGGCCGCCGATCTTGCTGGACGAGGCCGACAGGCGCAGGGCCGGCCCCAGCTGCGCCTTGCGCGCCACGCGGGCGCAGGTTTCCCGGCTGACCAGGGCGTTGAGACGTGGCGCCAGCTCGCCTTCCTTGGCCTTGGGATAGCGCAGGGCCAGGGCCTCGGCGGCCAGCAGGCCCAGCACGCGGTCGCCGATGAACTCCAGGACCTCGTTGTCGCGGACCTTCTTGGCCCCGTCCCCGACGCTGGCGTGCGTCAGGGCGCGCTCCAGAAGTTCGCGGTCCTCGAAGCTGTGGCCGATGCGGCGCTCCAGGTCGCCGACGGCGGCGGCCCGTCTATCCATTGGCTTGCAGGCTCCGGCTGATCACTTCAGCACGTGGAAGAAGCGGCTGGGCCGCGCGTTCAGGAACCAGGTCCACGGCTTGAACAGGCTGGCCTCGGCGTTCCACGACAGGAGGATGATCTGGGCGCGGCCGACCAGGTTCTCGGCGGGCACGAAGCCGACCCCGACCTCGTCGCCGATATACTGATCCAGCTCGTAGTTCCACTTGCAGGCGCTGTCCTTGAACGGCGAGACGCCCGGATCGAAGCGGCTGTCGGCCGAGTTGTCGCGGTTGTCGCCCATGAAGAAGTAGCAGCCGGCCGGCACGGTATAGACACCGGTATTGTCGCCGCGGCTGTCGGGGCCGAAGTCCTGGGTGGCGTATTGGCGGCCTTCCGGATTGGTCTCCTCGAAGCGCTGGACTTGCTGGGTGAAGCCATAGCCGGTGTCGACCAGGGCCGGCGCCAGGGGCTTTTGCGGCAGGGCCTTGCCGTTGATGAACACCTGGCCGCCGCGCACCTGGACCTTGTCGCCGGGCATCCCGATCAGACGCTTGATATAGTCGGTGCGGTTGTCGCGCGGCAGCTTGAAGACGATGATGTCGCCCCGCGTCGGGGCGCGGCCGAAGATGCGGCCCTTGATGATCGGCGGGCTGAACGGGATCGAGTGCTTGCTCCAGCCGTAGCTGAACTTGGACACGATGATGTAGTCGCCCTGATAGAGGTTGGGCTCCATTGACGCCGATGGGATCGTGAAGGGCTGGAACAGCAGGACCCGCAGCACCAGGGCGATGCCCAGGGCGTAGGCGACGGTCTTGATGATCTCGATGAACTCGGCGACCGCGCCCTTCTCTTCAGGCGGCGAGGTCTGGTCGGCGGCGTCGGTCATAAGGGCGCGGAGCTCTTCGAAAAGGGGTGTCCGGCGAACCGGTTTGGCTTTGCTAGACGGGCTTGGCCCAGGGGGCAAGTGGGCCGGTCAAGCGCGGCGCGTTAGCTTGGCCTTGAGGCGAATGTTGGACCTCACGCCTTCGGCAGGGCTTCGATGATCACGAAGGCCTGGGCGTAGGGATGGTCGTCGGTCAGCGAAAGGTGGATCACCGCCTCCATGCCTTCCGGGGTCATGGCCTTCAGGCGCTCCAGCGCCCCGCCGGTCAGGGCCAGGGTCGGCTTGCCCGACGGCAGGTTGACCACGCCCATGCCGGCCAGATGCACGCCGCGCTTCAGGCCCGTGCCCAAGGCCTTGGAGCAGGCCTCCTTGGCGGCGAAGCGCTTGGCGTAGCTGGAGGCGCGGTCGGGCTTGCGCTCGGACCGGGACCGCTCGATCTCGGTGAACACCTTGTGCGTGAACCGATCGCCGAAGCGTTCGAGGGACTTCTCGATCCGGCGGATGTCGCACAGGTCCGAGCCGATCCCGATGATCACGCGGCGGCCTCGGCTTCGAGGCGGGCGGCGTCCATGAGCGCCCGCATCCGCTGGATGGCCTGCGGCAGGCCCACGAAGATCGCCTCGCCGATCAGGAAGTGGCCGATGTTCAGCTCGGCCACCTGGGGAATGGCGGCGATCGGCTTGACCGTCGCGTAGTCGATGCCGTGACCCGCGTGGACCTCCAGGCCCAGCTCGCCGGCCAGGGCCGCGCCGGCCTTCAGACGTTCCAGGATGGCTTCGGCGCGCTGGGTCTCGCCCGCGCGGGCGGCGTCGCAATAGGCGCCGGTGTGCAGCTCGATGACCTGGGCGCCGGCGGCGGCCGAGGCGCGGATCTGGGCGGGGTCGGGCTCGATGAACAGCGACACCCGGGCCCCAACCGTCCGCAGTCGCGCGGTGGCGGCGGCGATGCGGTCCTGGCCCTTGACGACGTCGAGGCCGCCCTCGGTGGTGACCTCCTCGCGGCGCTCGGGCACCAGGCAGGCGGCGTGCGGCTTGGCGCCAAGGGCGATGCCGACCATCTCGTCGGTCACCGCCATCTCGAAGTTCAGCGGCTTGCCGCGCTTGTGGCAAAGGTCGGTCAGGACGGCGATGTCGGCGTCGCTGATGTGCCGGCGATCCTCGCGCAGGTGGGCGGTGATGCCGTCGGCGCCGGCGGCCAGGGCCAGTTCGGCGGCCCGGACCGGCTCGGGATAGGAAGAACCGCGCGCGTTCCGGATCGTCGCCACGTGGTCGATATTGACGCCCAGACGCAGCATGGCGGTCAGCCCTTCAGCCGGCGGGAACCCGGGTCCTCGATCGGGATCGCCGCCAGCTCCGGCGGCAGGGCGTCGGCGGGATAGGCCGGCACTTCCAGGCTGGCCAGGGCCACCAGCGGCACGCCGACATCGGCCTTGCCGCCCGAGCGGTCGACGATGCAGGCCGCCGCCACGACGTCGCCGCCGGCGTCCTTGATCGCCTGGATGCACTCGCGCGACGACAGGCCCGTGGTGACGATGTCCTCGACCATCACGACCTTCTGGCCGGGCTCCAGGTGGAAGCCGCGCCGGAACTTGAACGCCCCGCCCTCGCGCTCGACATAGATCGACGGCACGTTCAGGTGGCGGGCGGTCTCGTAGCCGGGGATGATCCCGCCGACGGCCGGCGAGACGGCGACGTCGACCGCGCCCACCGTGGCGAGGATCTTCTCCGCCAGGGCC
Source organism: Caulobacter sp. SSI4214 (assembly GCF_012184455.1). Taxonomy (NCBI): domain Bacteria; kingdom Pseudomonadati; phylum Pseudomonadota; class Alphaproteobacteria; order Caulobacterales; family Caulobacteraceae; genus Caulobacter; species Caulobacter sp. SSI4214. The sequence continues at coordinate 3,295 of NZ_SZWJ01000064.1, forward strand.
TTGCACAGCCGCTCGCAGCGCTCGGGCCGCATGAACACCAGGTTCTTCTGCAGGAAGACCGGGCTGTGCAGGCCGGAGGACAGCACGAAGTGGCCTTCGCGCAGGGCGCCGGCGGCGCGGAATTCGTCGAGGACGTCGTCGTTGGTCATGAAGGCTGGATATAGAGCACGCGGGCGAGTCTACAAACGCCGGCTTGCCCATAAGGGGCGTTTCGGGCTCTACCCGACCCCATGACCGAAGACGTTCAACGCCCCCGCGTCGGCTGCGGCGCGGCCATCCTCGACGACCAGGGCCGGCTCCTGCTGGTCAAGCGGGTCAAGAGCCCCGAGGCCGACCACTGGGGCGTGCCCGGCGGCAAGCTCGACTGGGGCGAGGCCGCGCGAACCTGCGCCGAGCGCGAGATCCACGAGGAACTCGGGATCACCATCCAGGCCGGCCGCGTGCTGGCGGTCACCGACATGGTGGCCAAGAATTACCACTGGGTGGCCATCACCTACGCGGCCGAAAGCCGGGCGGGCGAGCCGGCGATCCAGGAAGCCCACGCCCTGCACGAATGGGGCTGGTTTCCCCTGGACGCCCTGCCGGAACCCCTGACGGCGGCGACAATCGACGCGGTGGCGGTTTTGAGGGCTCACACCGGAATCCCTCTCTCTTAGAGAGAGGGAGGGACCCGCCGCGAAGCGGTGGGAGGGTGAGTGGTTACGGAGCCCGCTCTGAAATTCCGAGTCTTGAAGCTGGCTTTTCTTCGACGCCTTATCCGGAGGGGTTTTATCCTCTCACCCTCCCACGCCTTTGGCGTGGGCCCCTCCCTCTCTCCACGAGAGAGGGATTCCGGTGCGCGCCGCTGACTTCCCCTACCCCCGCGTCCGGTCCACCGTCTCGACCGACGGGCACGCCCGCAGCGCCGCCTGGATGTTGGTCAGGTGCTTGGCGTCGCGGACCTCGACATCGATGTCGGTGTCGAAGAAGTCGCTCTGGCGGTGGTGCATCCGCAGATTGACGATATTGCCGCCAGCCTCGCCGATGATCGTGCAGACCAGGCCCAGCACGCCCGGAGCGTTCTGGATCGTGGCGTGCAGGCGGGTCAGCGAGATGGTCGAGCGCTCGGCCTCGGGCGTCCAGTTGAGGTCGCGCCACAGCTCCTCGCGATCCTCGTATTCGGCCAGGCGCGGGCAGTCGATGGTGTGGACGTCCAAGCCCTCGCCGTCCTCGCGCAGGATGCCGACGATGCGGTCGCCCGGCACCGGGCTGCAGCAGTGGGCGAAATGCAGCGACACGCCCGGCGTCAGCCCGCCGCCGCGCACATAGAGCGTGGCGTTCTTGCCGCCCTCGATCTTGCGACGGGCGGTGGCGGCCTCGCGCTCGGAGTCCTTCATGCCCGGATAGGCCGTCTCCAGCACCTGGCTGGGCGAGACCCGGCCGCGACCGACGGCGTCGAACAGCGCGTCGTCGTTCTCGAGCGCGAACCGCTCCAGGATCGGCCGCAGCGACACGTCCTTCAGCTTCTTGCCGGCGCGTTCGAACACCTGCTCCAGCGAGGCCCGGCCCAGGCGCAGGAACTCTTCCTTCTCGGTCTGGCGGATGTGACGCCGAATGGCGGACCTCGCCCGGCCCGTCACGGTCAGCGAGCGCCAGTCGGGCGGCACCACCGGCTTGGAGCCGCGCACCACCTCGACCACGTCGCCATTGACCAGTGGCGTGCGCAGCGGCTTCAGCTCGCCATTGATCTTCACGCCAATGCAGGTGTCGCCGACGCTGGTGTGGACCGCGTAGGCGAAGTCCAGCGGCATGGCCCCGCGCGGCAGGCTGACCAGCTTGCCCTTGGGCGTGAAGACGAACACCTGGTCGAGGAACATCTCGAGCTTGGCGTGCTCGACCAGTTCCTCGCTGTCGCCGCCGTGCTCCAGCACCTGGACCAGCTGGCGCAGGTTGGCCAGCGGATCGCGGCCGCCGGCGGCCTCCATGCCCTCCAGATCCAGGCCGTAGGAGGCGTCCTTGTAGCGGAAGTGGGCGGCGACGCCCTCTTCGTTGACGCGGTCCATGGCCTCGGTGCGGATCTGCATCTCGATCCGCATCCCGCGCGGCCCCACCACCGTGGTGTGCAGCGAGCGGTAGTTGTTGCGCTTTGGCGTCGAGATGTAGTCCTTGAAGCGGTCCGGCACGCTGGACCAGGCGCGGTGCACGACGCCCAGCGCGCGGTAGCAGTCTTCCTCGCTGTCGACGATCACGCGGAACGCATAGATGTCGGACATCTGCGAGAAGCCGATCGACTTGCGCTGCAGCTTGCGCCAGATCGAATAGGGCGACTTCTCGCGGCCGAAGACGCGGGCCGGCAGGGCGGAGGATTCCAGCCGCGCAGCGATCTCCTGGCTGACCAGGGCCACCGCCCCGCCCTGCTCTTCCCGCAGCGCGTCGAGGCGCCGGATGATCGCGTCCCGGGCCACCGGATTGGTGTGCTGGAAGCTGAGCTCCTCCAGCTCCACGCAGATGCGATGACAGCCGATGTTGCGGGCCAGCGGCGCGTAGATGTCGCGGGTTTCGCGGGCGATGCGCTCGCGCTTGGCCTGGTTCTTGATGAAGTGCAGCGTCCGCATGTTGTGCAGACGGTCGGCCAGCTTCACCAACAGGACGCGGACGTCCTTGGAGATGGCCAGGATGAATTTGCGCAGGTTTTCGGCCTGCCGCATGTGCTCGGCCTGCAGCTCGAGCTTGGAAAGCTTGGTGACGCCCTCGACCAGCTCGGCGATCTCCTCGCCGAACAGCTTGGCGATCTCGTCCTTGGTGACCGGGGTATCCTCGATCACGTCGTGCAGCAAGGCCGTGACGATGGTCGCGGTGTCGAGGCGGTACTCGGTCAGGATGCCGGCCACCTCGATCGGGTGGGCGTAGTAGGGATCGCCGCTGGCCCGGGTCTGCGAGCCGTGCATCCGCATGGCGTAGACATAGGCGCGGTTGAGCAGCGCCTCGTCGGCCGTCGGGTCATAGGCCAGGACCCGGTCGATCAGTTCGTATTGGCGAAGGAACTTCGGGCGCGGCTTGGGCGCCTCGGCCGCGGCGGGCGCCACGGACGACGACGCGCCCGATTCGGAATCGGGCGCGCGTTCGGATGGAGCGGTGGTGGAGGTCGCCGCTTCGAGGGTCAGAGGGTCTGCGCCTTCGGGGCTCAGTACCGCTCCTCCTGACCGCCGTCGCGGTCGCTCTGCAGGGCGCGGACCAGTTCCAGCTCGCTCATCTGCATGTGGCTGGGATCGGCCAGCAGGGCCAGGGTTTCGGCCTCTTCCTCGGCCTCGGTGTGTTCATCGACGCGTTGCAGCGTGGTGATGAGGTGCTCCTTGAGACCCTCGTGATCGATCACGTCGTCGGCGATCTCGCGCAGGGCGACGACCGGGTTCTTGTCGTTGTCGCGGTCGACCATCAGCGCGGCGCCGGCGGAGATGCCGCGGGCGCGGTGAGCCGAGAGCAGGACGAGCGCGAAGCGGTTCGGAACCTTCTCGACGCAATCTTCGACGGTGACGCGGGCCATGAGTTCCTCGGGCTGCCGATGAGCAATCGCAAAATAGGCTTCCGTGCGGCGACACGCAACGCCGCGCACGAACGTCCTGACTTTCGCGAGGGGGCGCTTATGCCGCGTTCGCGAGTCAATGTCTAGGGCGTAGCGAGCGCCCCCTCCGGCTCGCCGCCTATCGGCGCCGATCCACCTCCCCCGCGAGCGAGGGAGGAGAAGAACATCTTCCTCACCCGTGAAACGGGGGAGGTGGCGTGAGGCGGAGCCTCGTGACGGAGGGGGCGCTGAAAAGCCCCTACCAGACCTTCACGCGCTTCTCCGGCGGCAGGTACATCGCGTCGCCCGGCTTCACGCCGAACGCCGCGTACCAGTCATCCAGGTTCCGGACCGTGAAGGCGCGGTATTGGGCCGGGGCGTGGCCGTCGGTGATCAGCTGCTGGCGCAGGGCGGCGGGACGGGAATAGTCCATCCAGCTCTGGGCGAAGGCCAGGAAGAAGCGCTGGTCGCCGGTCATGCCGTCGATCACCGGCGCCGGCTTGCCGCCCAGCGAGGCGTGATAGGCGTCCAGCGCCGCGTTCAGGCCGGCGACGTCGGCGATGTTCTCGCTGAGCGTCTGCTTGCCGTTCACCGCCAGGTCCGGGAACGGCTTATAGCTGTCGAACTGGTCGGCCAGGGCCTTGCCGGCCTTCTGGAAATGCTCGAAGTCGGACGGCGTCCACCAGTTGCGCAACCGCCCCTGGCTGTCGAACTGCGCGCCCTGGTCGTCGAAGCTGTGGCTGATCTCGTGGCCGATCGTGGCGCCGGTCGCGCCGTAGTTGGCGGCCATGTCGTTCTTCAGGTCGAAATTCGGCGGGGCCAGGATGGCGGCCGGGAAGTTCAGGGCGTTGAGGATCGGCAGGTTCACGGCGTTGACGGTCTGGGGCGTCATCACCCACTCGCCGCGATCGGTCGGCTGGCCCAGCTTGGCCAGGGCCTGGGCGTAGTCGAACGCCTCGTAGCGCGCGAGATTGCCCACGGCGTCGCCGCGCAGGACCTTGTAGGCCGCGTAGTCGCGCCAGTGGTCAGGATAGCCGACGCCGACCTTCAGCACCGCCACCTTCTTGCGGGCCTCGGCCTTGGTGGCCGGATCCATCCAGTCCAGGCCGTCGATGCGCTTCTCGAAGGCGGCCTTCATGCTGTCGACCATGGCCGTGACCGCGGCCTTGGCCTCCGGCGAGAAGTACTTTTCGGCGTAGAGCTTGCCGACCGCCTCGCCCAGCACGGCGTTGGTGGAGTTCACCGCGCGCTTCCAGCGCGGCGAAAGTTGCGGCGTGCCTTGCAGCGCGTGGCCGTAGAAAGCGAAACGCTCATCGACGAAGGCCTTGGGCAGAACGTTGCTGTAGTGCTCGATCAGGTGGAAGGTCAGGTAGTCCTTCCAGGTCGCCAGCGGGACCTCGTTCACCGCCTTGCCCAGGCCCACGACCATGGTCGGATGCCAGACGATGAAGCGCGGCTGGGTGTTCAGCTTGGCGGCCGTGAAGAAAGCGTTCCAGTCCAGGCCCGGGGCCTTTTTGGCGAAGTCGGCCGGGGTCCAGCTGTTGTTGGCCTTCTGAACGTCGACGCTGTCCTCCCGCGTGCCCGAGGCCTGGGCCAGCCGGGTCTCCAGCGCCACGATCGCCTTGGCCTTGGCCTTGGCGTTGGCCACGCCGCCCAGGGTCAGCACCTTCTCGACGTGGGCCAGGTACTTGGTCCGCGCCTCGACCATGGCGGCCTTGTCGGAGACGTAGTACTCGCGGTCGGGCATCCCCAGGCCGCCCTGTAGCAGGAACGGCGCGTACTTGCTGGTGTCGTCGAAGGCCGGCGAAACCCACAGGCCCAGGACGTTGTCGGTATAGAAGTCGGTGGCGTTCAGCGCGTCTACGTCGGCGCGGATGTTGCCGCCCAGCACGGCGGCCAGCTGGGTCTTGTCCTTGATCGCGGCGATGCGGGCCAGGCCGGGCTTCAGCGGCGCGATCCCCTTCGCCTTGATGGCCTTCTCGTCCATATAGGTGGCGTAGTAGTCGCCGACCTTCTTGCCGTCGCCCGCCCCGCCCTTGGCGGCGGCCTGGATCAGATCGACGGTGCGCTTGTTGGCCTCGTCGACCATCACCGCGCCGATGCCATAGCCACTGCGATCGGCCGGGATCGGGTGGGCCTTGATCCAGGTGTTGTTCGCGTAGGTCCAGAAGTCGTCGCCCGGCTTCACCGTCTTGTCGATCGAGGTGAGGTCGATACCGCTCTTGTCGCCGGCGAAGGCGGCGGGCGCGGCGGCCGTCAGCGCCAGGACGGCGGCGCAGGCGAGCAGGGAACGGGTCAGGCTCATGGGATCAAAGTTCCTCGTCACGCCCTCCTATTGGGGCGATCGGCTCAAGAAAGGGCCGGACTATGGGCGGAGCTTGCCGTCGGCGAACATTAAGCTTTGGTAATGGAGCGCGCGTCGCGACCGATCGGTGCCGAGGCGGCCAGACGAAGGGCGGTATCGCCGACGACCGGATGCACCCAGGCCGGGGCCAGTTCGGCCAACGGCCCCATGACGAACAGGCGCTCGTGGGCGCGCGGATGGGGCGTCACCAGCGCGCCGTTCAAAACGGTCCGGCCGTGAGCGATCAGATCCAGATCGAGCGTTCGCGGCGCGTTCGCCTCTCCCCTCGCCCGCCCGAACCGCGCCTCGATCGCGTGCAGCGCCGCCAGGGTCCGGACCGGCGAAAGGTCCGTGGCGACGATCGCCACGCCGTTCAGATAGTCCGGGCCGGTGGGATCGGGCCAGGCCGCCGACGTCCACCAGGAGGAACGCGCCGTCACCTCCAGGCCAAACTCCGGAAAGGTCTCCAGGGCCGCTTCCAACAAGCGCTCGCGACTCGTATAGGGTCCGGGCAGATTGCCGCCGAGCGCCACGATCACGGCCTCGTCCAAGTCATTTCGAGCGACGATATTTTTCAAGGGATTACCGCGTGACCTTCTACCCGACCGACCGCCTGGCGCTGTTCATCGACGGCGCCAACCTCTACTCCGCCGCCCGCGCCCTGGGCTTCGACATCGACTACCGCAAGCTGCTCGACGAGTTCAAAAAGCGCGGCGTCCTGATCAGGGCCTACTACTACACCGCCATCGCCGAGAACGACGACTACTCGCCGATCCGCCCGCTGGTCGACTGGCTGGACTACAACGGCTTCACCCTGGTGACCAAGCCGGCGCGCGAGTTCACCGACAGCCAGGGCCGCAAGCGCTGGCGCGGCGACATGGACATCGAGATCGCCGTCGACATGCTGCAGATGGCCGAAGCCGCCGATCACCTGGTGCTGTTCTCCGGCGACGGCGACTTCCGCGCCCTGGTCGAGGCGGTCCAGCGCAAGGGCCGCCGCGTCACTGTGGTCTCGACGATGAAGAGCCAGCCGCCGATGACCAGCGACGACCTGCGCCGCCAAGCCGACAACTTCGTCGACCTCGCCGACCTGGGCCAGATCATCGGCCGTCCGCAGCGCGTTCAACCGCGTCAGGTCGCCGACAGCCGCACCCCGGCCGAGCGCGACGCGGACGACGAGTACTAAAGCATGGCGCAAGCCTCCAACATCGCCGGCGAGGCCGTCCCAAACCCCGCCGAGCCGCCGCGCGACTGTCCGCTGTGCCCGCGCCTGGTGGCCTATCGCCGCGAGAACCAGGCGCTCTATCCGGACTATTTCAACGGGCCGGCGCCGTCGTTCGGCGATAAGGACGCGCGGCTGCTGGTCGTAGGTCTGGCGCCCGGACGCAAGGGAGCCAACCGCACCGGCCGACCGTTCACCGGCGACTATGCCGGGACCCTGCTCTACGAAACCCTGATCAAGTACGGCTTCGCCACCGGCCGGTTCGAGGCGCGTCCCGATGACAGCCTGCGACTGGTCGGCGCGGCCGTGACCAACGCCGTCCGCTGCGCCCCGCCCGGCAACAAGCCCGAGACCTCGGAAGAGAACACCTGCCGCCCGTTCCTGAAGGCGCGGCTTGAGATGTTCCCGAACCTGAAGGCCATCGTCACCCTGGGCGACGTCTCGCGGCGTAACGTGCTGAAAACGCTGGGCCTGAAGGCCTCGGCGGGGATTCCGGGCCATGGCTCGGAATTCCAGGCCGGCCCCTACCGGATCTTCAACAGCTACCATTGCTCGCGTCTGAACACGAACACGGGCCGCCTGACGACGCCGATGTTCGAGGCCCTGTTCGAGCGGGTGAAAGCCTATCTCGACGAGACGGTTTAGGCTCGACTGGTCAGACCGTGCGTCCTGGTGCGCACCCGCGCCAGGATGTGATTGGATGTCAGATAGAGCATCCGGCCGTCGTCGCCGAACGCGCAGTTAGCCACCGTCCCGCCGGTCTCGATGACGCCGAGCAACTCGGCGCTCGGGGTCAGGATCATCAGGCCGCCAGGTCCGGACGCGAACAGACGTCCGTCGACATCCACCTTCATGCCGTCGGGCAGGCCCGGCCCGCCGGCCTTCACGAGCTCGGCGGCGTCGAAGAACACTTCAGAGGCGTTGGGCAAGCCGTCGAAGCCCAGGTCGTAGGCCATGATCACCGGCCGGTTGGGATCCGACACCGAGACGTACAGCCGCTTGCCGTCGGGCGACAAGGCGATCCCGTTCGGGAAGGTCAGGGTGTCGTCGACCAGCATGACCCGGCCGTCGGGCCGCAGCAGATAGACGCCGTTGAAGGCCATCTCCTTGGCGGGCGAGGCGTCCTGGCCCTCCAGGCCGTAGGGCGGATCGGTGAAATAGATCGCGCCGCGCAGCGGACCGTCGCGCATCTCCACCAGGTCGTTGGGGCTGTTGAACTTCTTGCCGCCATAGGCGCTGGCCAGAACCGTCTTGCGCTTGGTCAGCGGGTCGACCTTGGCCAGGCCGCGATTGCCGCAGTCGGCGATCACCAAGTCGCCGGAAACGGTGACGATCGCGCCGTTCGAGCCGGCTTCGCGGAAGATCCGGGTGGGCGGGCCGTCATAGCCCGACGGCTTCAGGAAGACCTCTTTCCCGCCCTTGGCGCTCCAGCGGTACATCGTGTTGCCGGGGACGTCGGAAAACAGCAGATAGCCGCCCTCCCGGACCCAGGTCGGCCCCTCGGCCCAGGTGATCCCGTCGGCCAGCTGTTCGATCACCGCGTCGGGCGGAATGATCCCGTCCAGCTTAGGCGACAGACGACGGACGCGACCGATCGCCGGATAGACCGGCGCGTCGGCCTGGGCGAACGCCTGTCGGCCGATCAGGGCCGCGCCGGCCCCTACCACGGCGCCCAAGGCGGCTCGGCGTGTCGTCATGGCGGTCTCCAGTTCCGATGAAGCGCCCCACAGACCATGACAACGATGTCATGGCAACGCGGGTTAGACTAAAGTCGCACGCGGGGCACCGCGTCCAGCCAGCGGGCATAGGCCGCCTCGCGCGCATGGGTGTCCAGGGCCGGCGAAAGGGTGTCGGCGGCCGGACTGACCTCGGCCGCCTCTTCGAGGGACCCGTAAAGGCCCGCCCCGACCCCGGCGAACAAGGCAGCGCCCAGGGCGGTGATCTCCTGATAGCGGGCCCGGCGCACCGGCAGACCGGTGAGATCGGCGAGGCGCTGGGAGAACCACGCGCTCTGGGACATGCCGCCATCGATGCGAAGCTGCGCGGCGTCGCCGAACGCCGAGGGTGCGTCGGCGCGCATCGCCTCGATCAGGTCGCGGCTTTGCAGAGCGCAGCTGTCGAAGGTGGCCGCGGCGATCTCGGGCAGGCCGGCGTCGCGGGTCAGGCCGAAGATTCCGCCCCGCGCCTCGGCGTCCCACCAGGGCGCGCCCAGTCCGGTGAAGGCGGGCACCACGACGACGGCGTGGTCGGGCTTGGCCGCGCGCGCCAAGGCCTCGGCCGCCCGGGGCCCGCCCGTGACGCCCAAGCCCTCGCCCAACCACTGGATCGCCGCCCCGGCCACGAAGATCGAGCCTTCCAGGGCGTAGGTCGTCTTGCCGCCGACCCGCGCCGCCACGGTCGTCAGAAGCCGGGCGCGCGAGACGCATCGCGCCTCGCCGGTGTTGATCAGCATGAAGCAGCCCGTGCCATAGGTCGCCTTCATCTGTCCGGGCGCGATACAGCCCTGCCCCATCAGCGCCGCCTGCTGATCGCCCGCCACGCCCCGAATGGGCGTCTCGCGTCCCAGGACCTGCGTTTGGGTCGCGCCATAGTCGTCGACGCAGTCCAGCACCTTGGGCAGCAAGCTCGCCGGCACATCGAACAGGTCCAGCATCTCTGGCGACCAGTCCTGGGCGTCGATGTCGAACAGCAGGGTGCGAGAGGCGTTGGTCGCGTCGGTGGCGTGAACGCGTCCGCCGGTCAGCCTCCAGATGACCCACGTATCCATGGTGCCGGCCAGCAGCTCGCCCGCCTCGGCCCGAGCCCTCGCGCCAGGAACCTTGTCCAGGATCCAGGCGATCTTGGTTCCCGAGAAATAGGGATCCAGCAACAGCCCCGTCACCTCCGTGACCCGGGGCTCGTGGCCTTCGGCCTTCAGCCGGGCGCAGACCTCGGCGGTGCGACGGTCCTGCCAGACAATCGCCGGATGGATCGGACGGCCGGTGGCCTTGTCCCAGATCACCACCGTTTCGCGCTGGTTGGTGACCCCGATCGCCGCGACATCGGCCGCGCGGCCCGAGGCCTCGGTCGCCTCTCGCAGCACGGCCACGCAGGCGGCATGGATCTCCTCGGCGTCGTGCTCGACCCAGCCGTCGCGCGGATAGCTCTGGCGCAGCGGCCGCGAGGCCTCGGCCAGCGGCTGGCCGGCGCGGTCGAACAGAATGGCCCGGGTGCTGGTCGTGCCCTGGTCGAGGGCCAGGATCAGGTCTTGCGCCATCTTTAAGCGTCCTCCGCAGAAACTTTCGACGTCTCGCCGCGGCCGGCGGCGGCGTCCTGGTCCCGTTTAAGCATGTTTTCATTTGAGCGCGGCAAGCTCATCCTCGTCGGGTCTTCGGGATTCGAGGAGGCGCGCCATCCAAGCCGTCGAGATCGCATCGCTCATGACGCTGGCTCGCAGCCGCGAGCCGGGCGATCGTGAACGCCTGTTGACGGGCATCATCGACCTTTGCGAGGCCAACCAGGCCAGCGGCCAGCCGGCTCACCCCGATATCCAGGCCCTGCTGAACTCCATCTTCATGACCCTGGTGGTCGAGGCCGAGCGCGACATCCGTCGCCGTCTTTCGGAACGCCTGGCCGACGCGGGTTGGGCGCCGCCGGCCTTGGTCAACATCATGGCGTTGGACGAGATCGAGATCGCCCGGCCGATCATCGCCCGCTGCTCGGTCCTGCAGGATCATGACCTGATCCGCCTGCTGGTGCAGGCCACGCTGGAGCACCAGATCGAAATCGCCCGGCGGCCCAAGCTGCCGGCGCCGGTGGTCGAGGCGATCATCAGCCGCGACGAGCCGGCGGTGCTGACCGCCCTGGCCTCGAACGAGACCGCCGACATTTCGCCCGACGCCATGCGCCGGCTGGTGGGCCGGGCGCGCGAGGTCGTCGCCCTGCGCTCGCCCCTGGCCAAACATCCCCGCCTTTCCAGTGATCTGGCGGAACAGCTTTATGTGCTGGTCGGCCGGGCGCTGCGCGACGCCCTCACCGGGCGGTTCCATCTCGACCCCGAAAAGATGCAGGCCGCGCTCGACGACGCGCTGCGCGCCGCCCATCGCGGCGAGGCCGACGGCGAGGCCGGCCCCGCCGATCCGGACGAGGATCGCGAGGAGATGGAGCGCCTGCTGATCGAGAAACTCGACTCGGCGGGTCAGCTGCGTCCAGGGTACCTCTTGCGCGTGCTGCGCGAGGGGCGACTGCAGCTCTTCGTCATGGCCCTGGCGCGGCTTGGCCGCTTCGAACCCGCCCAGATTCGACGCGCCATCGATGGCGGACGCCCCGAACTGCTGGCCCTCGCCTGCTCGGCCGTGGCCATCGATCGCAGCGTCTTCCCGACCATCCTGGAGCATGTCCGCCAGCTGAACGGCGGCCGTCCGGGCGGCGGCGACGAGGGCCTGCGCCGCGCCGCCAGCGCCTTTGGTCCCTTCACGCCGGACATCGCCGGCATGGCGTTCCGCCAGGCCGTCGGACAGGCCTAATCAAGCTTTGACAAGGGCGGCGGCTTCCCGCCTCTTGGCGCCATGTACCAGCCGCAACCGTTCGTGACCCGTCTGGCCTTCAAGTCCAGCGACCGCCCCGAGGCTATCGAGGCGAAGGACCGGCTAGCCGCCCGCTACGGAGACGTGGGCGAGGAGAACGCCCAGGTCATCGTCGCCCTGGGCGGCGACGGTTTCATGCTGGAAACCCTGCACGAGGCGATCGCCAGCCAGACGCCGATCTACGGCATGAACCGGGGCTCGGTCGGCTTTCTGATGAACGAGTATTCGGAGGACGATCTTCTGGAGCGGATCAACGCCGCCGAACGCGCGGTGATCCATCCGCTGGCCATGGTGGCGATCGATTCGCGGCGAACCCAGCATCGGGCCCTGGCGATCAACGAGGTCTCGCTGCTGCGCCAGACCCGCCAGACCGCCAAGCTGCGCATCTCGATCGACGGCAAGGTGCGAATGGGCGAGTTGGTCTGCGACGGCGCCCTGCTGGCCACCCCGGCCGGCTCGACCGCCTACAACCTGTCGGCCCACGGGCCGATCATCCCGATCGACGGACAGGTTCTGGCGCTGACCCCCATCAGCGCCTTTCGCCCTCGCCGCTGGCGCGGCGCGCTGTTGCCGCAGTCGGCGCGCGTGACTTTCGAGGTGCTCGAGGCCGACAAGCGTCCGGTCAGCGCCGTGGCCGACAATTTCGAGGTCCGCGACGTCCTGGAGGTCCACATTTCCGAGGATCGCGGCACGTCGTTGTCGATGCTTTTCGACGCCGGCCGCAGCCTCGAAGAGCGGGTTCTAGCCGAACAATTCTCGGCCTGATGAAGACTTCCGGCGAGGCATGAGGCGTTAGGTCGCGGCAAGATCCCAGTCTCATTCAATATTAACGCCTGCTATGTTAGCCGTTACCCGACGATCCGCCGCTGGGGAGGCGCCCGTGACGAACAAGACGGCTGAAGTGATTCAGGTGCCGAATACGCTGAGACTGAAGGTCGGAGGGCGCGGCGGCATCGACATGGCCGCGGTCGCCAAGGCCGAGGCCGCTCTGAAGAGCCTCTCGGGCAACTTCGCCCAATGGCTCAACGACGAGATCGTGAAGCTGGACGCCGCGCGTCAGGCCGTTCGCGTCGAGGGCATGACCGCCCAGACGGTCGAGAGTCTGTATCTGCGCGCCCACGACCTGAAGGGCCTGGGCGCCACCTACGAGTTTCCGCTGATCACGCGACTGGCCGCCTCGCTCTGCAAGCTGATCGACGACCCGGCCACCCGCCTGAACGCCCCGATGTTCCTGGTGGACGCCCATATCGACGCGATCAAGGCCTGCGTCCGCGACGGCATCAAGGTCGACACCCACCCGGTGGGCAAGGCGCTGGTCACCGAGCTCGAGGCCCGCGTGGCGCAATATCTGGGATCGGCGACGGCCTGACCTCAGAGCGTGATAGCCGAAAGTGTAAGCGGTTTCGGCGGTTATCACGCTCTAAATGTTTGATTTAGAGCCTTATTTGTCCGCTCGAATGATTCCATTCGAGCGGATAAGACTCTAGGTCAGGCCCAGCAGCCCCCTCAGGTACGGGTTCAGCATCCGGCCTTCCGGGTCCAGGTCCTGGCGCACGGCCAGAAAATCCTTCCAGCGCGGATAGATCGCCGCCAGCTGCGACCCGTTCAGGCTGTGCAGCTTACCCCAGTGCGGCCGACCGTCGTAGCGGCGGAAGATCGGCTCGATCAGCTCATAGAGAAAGCTGAAATCGTCACGATAATAGGCGTGGACGGCCACCGAGCCGCGCGGTCCGCCCTGGAACGGCGACAGCCAGGCGTCGTCCGGCGCGATGCGGCGAGTCTCGATCGGGAAGAAGACGTCGGGCCGCTCCTTCTCGATCACCCGCACGACCTCGGCCAGCGCCTTCAGCTGGTTCTCGACGGGCAGATGGAACTCCATTTCGTTGAAGCGCACCGGTCGTTCGGTCGACAGCAGCTTCCAGCCCTCGTCGACGGCGGTCTCGGGCTGGGCCGTCGACAACAGCGCCCGCCCGGCGGCCTTCCGCAGAGGCGTGGCGAACCCCAGCAGATTACGCAGCGCCCGCAGCGCTCGCAGCACCTCCGCGTCCTGGTCGGGGCCGCGCGGCTGGACCGGATCGTCGGTCTCGTCGTGGCTGATATTGGCGGCCAGACCCGTGAAGGGCACGGCGTAAAACTCGAAATTGCGATGCTGGGCCCAACGCGCCTCGGCCTGGGCCAAGGCCTCCTCGAACGGCTCCAGCCAGACCCTGCGGCGCAGGCGGCGGTTGGCGCTGGTCTTGATCCTCACCTGGGTGATCACCCCCAGCGTCCCCAGCGAGACCCGGGCGGCCTGGAAGATCTCGGGGTTTCTGGCGGCGTCGGCGTCGATCACCTGACCCGAGGGCGCGACCAGTCGCAGGGCCGTGACGTCGCCATGGATCGCGCGGATCGCGGCGCCGGTTCCGTGGGTGCCCGTGCCCAGAGCGCCGCCCAGCGACTGCTTGTTGATGTCGGGCAGGTTCGGAAGCGCCCGCCCCTTCTCGGCCAGCATCGGCCCCAAGGCGCCCAGGCGCGTGCCCGCGCGCACGATCGCCTCGTCGCCCTCCCAGCCGACGACGCCGGACAGAGCGTCCAGCGAGACCAGGGTCCCGTCGGTCGGGGCCAGAGCGGTGAACGAATGCCCCGCCCCCACGGGCCGGATCGGCGCCTGGGCGGCCTTAAGGGCCGAGGCCAGCTCGGCGTCGTCCTTGGGCGCCAGACGAGCGGCGGGATAGGCCTTCTGGATGCCCGACCAGTTGCGCCAGAGCAGCCGGCCGCGCGCATCGACGGACGGCGGCGCGGGCGGCTCGGGCTTGTCCCCGGTGGCGATCGCATACCCAGCGCCGCCGGCCGCCACGACGGCGCCCACGCCGCCGCCGATCAGAGCTCCGCGCCTGGAGATCATGTCGCCCGCCCTATTTCGCGGGATCTTCACGCCCCGCCATGAAGCGTATCAGAGCCTTGAAATCGTCCGGCGCGCAAGCCGCGCACTGGCCGCCGGCCGGCATGGCGTTGAAGCCCTGGATGGCGTGGTCCAGCAGCACGGCCTCGCCGCGCTTGTAGCGTCCATCCCAGGCGGCGCGGTCGTGGACCAGCGGCGCTCCCGTCCCGGCCACGGCATGGCAGGCGTGGCACGAGGTCTCGTAGAGCCCCGCCAGACGCGCGTCGGCCGGCCGCAGCGCCAGCGCTTCCGCCGGCGTCGGCGGCGGAGCGGCCTTGGGCCCGCAGGCGGAGAGAACCAGGGCGAACGCGGCCGGAACGATCGCCCGACGCATCATTCGATCCCCGACAGGCGCTTGGCGGCCGTGACGGTATTGGCCAGCAGGCAGGCGATGGTCATCGGCCCGACCCCGCCCGGCACCGGCGTGATCGCGCCGGCCACTTCGCGCACCTCGTCGAAGGCGACATCGCCGACCAGCCGGGTCTTGCCCGCCGCCGCGGCTTCCGGATCGCGGGCCGGGAAGCGGGTGATGCCGACATCGATGATCACGGCCCCCGGCTTGATCCAATCGGCCTTGACCATCTCGGCCCGACCGACGGCGGCCACGACGATATCGGCCCGGCGCACGATCGACGGCAGGTCCTGGCTGCGCGAGTGGGCGATGGTCACCGTGCAGTCGGCGGCCAGCAGCATCTGGGCCATCGGCTTGCCCATCAGGTTCGAGCGGCCGATCACCACGGCGTTCTTGCCCTTCAGATCGCCGACCACGTCCTTCAGCAGCATCATGCAGCCCAGCGGCGTGCAGGGCGTCAGGGCCGGAAGGCCGCTGGCCAGGCGCCCGGCGTTGGTCACGGTGAGGCCATCGACGTCCTTGTCGGGCGACAGGGCCGCCACGACGTCCATCTGGTTGATGTGCGCCGGCACGGGAAACTGGACCAGCACGCCATGGATCTTGGGATCCGCGTTCAGCTTGGCCACCACCTCCAGCAGCGCCTCTTGGGTCGTCTCGGCCGGCAAGCGGTGGGTCTCGGAATACATGCCGGCGGCCTCGGTCTGCTCGCCCTTGTTGCGCACATAGACCTGGCTGGCGGGGTCCTCGCCGACCAGCACCACGGCCAGGCCGGGCGTCAGGCCGTGCTGGGCCTTCAGCTGCGCCACCTCCGCGGCGACCTTCGCCCGCAGGTCGGCCGCGAAGGCCTTGCCGTCGATCAGTTTGCCCAGGGCCATCGGAGTTCTCCTGCTCGGCCCGTCCCTAACGGCTGACGGAAAGACTCGCAACGCTCGACCACCTTGCCGTCCGCCCCGGCAAACGGCATAAGCGCTGACCTCGGGTCATCGACCCGCCCAAAGGCCGGCTTAGCACAGCGGTAGTGCAGCGGTTTTGTAAACCGAAGGTCGGGGGTTCGATCCCCTCAGCCGGCACCACTTTACTTCAGGCGAGCGCGATGACCGCCACCCTCTTCATCGACGCCGACGCCTGCCCCGTGAAGGACGAGGCCTACAAGGTCGCCGCCCGCCATGGCTTCAAGACCTTCGTGGTGTCCAACAGCTGGATCCGCGTGCCCCAAACGCCCGTGATCGAGCAGATCGTGGTCGACGCCGGGCCGGACGTCGCCGACGACTGGATCGCCGAGCGTGTCGGCCCCGGCGACGTGGTGGTGACCAACGACATCCCCCTGGCCGACCGCGTGCTGAAGGCCGGCGGCGCGGCCGTGGCGCCGAACGGTCGCGTCTTCACGCACGACATGATCGGCTCGGCCCTGGCCTCGCGCTCGATCGGCGAGCACCTGCGCTCGATGGGCGAGGTCACCAAGGGCCCCGCCGCCTTCGCCAACGCCGATCGCTCGCGGTTCCTGCAGGCCCTGGATCAGCTGGTGGTCAAGGCCAAACGGGTCGTCGCCAAATGACCCTGGAGATCACCAGCTGGCTGCGCGTCGACGAGGACGAGCTGGTCTGGAAGGCCACCCGCGCCTCGGGTCCCGGCGGACAGCACGTCAAGACAGTTGAGCCTAAATCGCGGGAGGTGTCGAAATGATCGAAATCACCTCGTGGCTGCGGATCGAAGATGACGAGATTATCGAGCGCGCGGCCCGCGCCAGCGGTCCCGGTGGTCAGCACGTCAACAAAACGAGCAATGCCATCGAGCTAAGGTTTGACGTGCGCAACTCGCCAAACCTGCCCGATGATGTGAAGGCCCGGCTGGAGACACTGGCGGGGAGCCGATTGACCCAAGACGGCGTCTTGGTCCTTTTCGCCCAAGGTAGCCGGTCGCAGGAGATGAACCGTCAGGACGCCCGTGAACGGCTGGTCGAGTTGATCCGCCGGGCGACCGAAAAGCCCAAGGCCCGACGCCCCACAAAGCCGACCTACAGCAGCAAGCTGAAGCGCTTAGAGGGGAAGTCAAAGCGGGCGGGCGTGAAATCCATGCGCGGCAAGGTCCGCAGTGACGACTAGCGCTCGCGCGCTATTGCAACCGGCATGATCGTCAGTTCGATCATCAGCGGCGGCGCGTGGTTTTTCTCGACGTTTTTCGGGAAGGGCTGAAGCCCTTGTGACTCTCGAAATACCAATCATTTTTGTCATTGGAAATCGGCCCTAAAAGCCATCAATTATCTTCGACAAATTCCAGTACGGAATAACCGCCATTGGAAATTTAACACCAACTTGAAAAGTCACACTCGTGTTGAATTGAAAATATGTGAGGAATAAAACCGCATATAAATTTGCAGAAGGAAGCCGCTGAACCCGATTGTCCAGTGGAAGTTCGAGGATTCCGGTCCGAAATGCGCCGAATACTGCTATCGCGCCCTTGTACAGGGTAAAGCGGTGCCCTAGATGTCGGATGACAGGCAACAACGCCCGTCGTCACGATCGAAAGGACCCCACCGCGATGAAAATCGCTTTCAACTTCAGCCTGAAAATGGAAACGGGCGGACCCGCTCAAGCCGGACCCGCCCGCGTTCTTGTGGGCTTCATGGGGTGTCTGACCACCCTGCTGCCCTTGATCCACCTGTTTAAGTAAGGACCATAAGCCCGGTCGGCGCTGCTACGTCGGCCGGGCAATTTCCATATAGGGTTTAATTCCTGAAATTCCAGAAATAAGAATTTCTCCGATCAGCGGATTTGAATTCCTTCAGCACCGCGCCGGTAAGCGGCAGAGCCGGGCTCCCTCTCCCGCCCGAGCGAGACGGCATAGGAAAGGCAGCAAACCCGTTCGAAACCTCGCCCCCCTAAACCGTCTCCGGCGGCGCGGGCGTGGAAAACGCGATGACGTCCTGCTTCCAGTCGGGCTCGACGATTAGGCCCGCCAGCATCTTCTGCAGATAGCCGGTCATGGCCGCCTGTTCTTCCGTCGTCAGCTTGCCGCAGATGTCGCGGTTCAGCGGGCGAATCTCGGAGCGGATGCGTTCCAGCAGGGCGCGGCCCGCCTCGGTCAGGCGGATGACCACGATGCGGCGATCGTGGGGCGCGTTGGCGCGGACCACGAGGCCGTCGGCGATCAGGCTGTCGATCGAACGGGTCAGGGTGGTGCGATCGGTGGCCGCCAGCTTGGACAATCGCGTCATCGACAGATCGCCGAACCGACGCAGCGAAATCATCGCCACCCACTTGGCGAAGGTCAGTCCGTGGCGGGCCAGGAGGTCGGCCGCCATCGCCCGGCGATGCTGTTCGGTCTGATAAAGCAGGTAGCTCAGATAACTCGGCAGCGGCAGCGCGTGGTCCTGGACCACCTCGGCGCGCTCATCCTCCTGAACCATAATCGTTTCCGCCCCCAAAAACGGGGCTTTGTGTCTCATAAGGTTAACGGCCGCGCAATCGACGGGGGTAGATCGAAAAAGAAAAACCCCGCGAAAGGCTTCGCGGGGTCATTATTTGCAATCTATGAGAGAAATTCGCGTTTCAGGCGTCGGTCGCCGCGCGGTTACGATTGCGCCCCCTGGTCAACCAGTCGTCGGGATAGGTCTCGCGCACCGTGATCGACTTGAACTGGGTGACCGGAATGCTGGCGTGGTCGCCGGGGTTGAGATCGCGCGACACCGAGTGGCCGGCGAACTCCTCGACGATGGTGATCACTTGGCTGCTGCCGGCGGCGTTCTCGATCAGGACCATGGTCATGGATTTGCTCGACGATCTTAAGAAAAGTGATGAGGCTTTCGAAGGCGGCGACGGGTCAGATCTGGTTTGGCCGGACGCGCTCCTTCAGGCCCTTCAAGGCCCAGGCCTCGACCGCCTGGCCGCCCGACAGCCGACGGAAGGCGCCGGCGGTATGCTGTTCGCAATAGGAGCCCCGCGCGGTCAGCTTGGGACGACCGCAGAACCCGAAATCGTCGCCCTCCGGGTTGCCGATCGGCCAGCGGCACGAATGAACGTCGAGGTCCAGGATGCCCGAGGTCGGCAGCAGGTCTTCCTCGGTGCGCGCAAGACGCGGAGCGACGCGCGGCGCGGCGGTCGTCTCGCGCGCCGGACGACGCATCTGGAGGCGCGAAGGGGCGCGAACGGCGGTCGTCGCTCGCTGTCGGGCGGGAACCTCGCGAACGGTGATGCCCAGACGGTGCACCTTGCCGATCACCGCGCTGCGGCTGACGCCGCCCAGTTGGCGCGCCACCTGGCTCGCGCTCAGGCCTTCCAGCCACAGCTTCTTCAGGGTGGCGGTGCGCTCTTCGCTCCAGTCCATGGTCTTGTTTCCCAACCCATCCGGAACCAGCCCGTTCCGTGACAAAAGGGGTAGGATTTATGGTTAATTCCCGTCAAACGGTTATGTGCGGACCCACGGTTTGCAACTCCACTTTTTGGCAGAAGAATCACGTAGATACCGGCAATTGTCGCAGGGCCACGCTTGAGCGCGTCCTGACGATCATTGTTCCGTGACAAGGTCGCGGGCCAGATTTTATAAGGGTTTGGAATGTGTCGCGCCGTCGCAGGACCTGCGACCAAACGTCAGCCGGGAACGATCATGCGTATGTTGAAACTGGCCGCCGCCGCGGCCCTGTGCCTGGCCGCCTCGGCCTGCTCGAAGGATGGCGGAA
>NZ_SZWJ01000065.1:0-22460 GCF_012184455.1 Caulobacter sp. SSI4214
CGCGCCGCGCCCTCGGCGGGCTTCGCGCCGGAACGGGCCGAGGGCTTGCCGCGCGCGACGGGCTTCTTGTCGTCGATGAACTTGGTCTCGATCGACTTGGCGGGACGCTTGGCCTTCGCCGCGCCCTTGGCCGGGCCGTGCGGCGAGGTCTTCTTCTTGGGCCGCGCCCAGCCTTCCTTGTAGACGGGCTTTTCCGGCTTTTCCGGCGCGTCGGGGACCACCGCCCGGTCGGCGCGCGGGGCGCCCCGGCGCTGGACGTCGCCGCCGCCTTCCGTGCCCGGCGCCTTGGCGGCGTTGGCGACGCCGCCGAACTTCGGCCGGTCGCCGGTCGGCATGTTCTCGGGCGGCACCACGCCTTCCAGAAGCTCGCGGATCACCCGAGGACCGACCTCCTCGATCTGACCGGCCGCCAGGGTTCCGAGGGCGAAAGGACCGTAGGACAGGCGGATCAGGCGATTGACCTTCAGGCCGATCGACTCCAGCACCTTGCGGACCTCGCGGTTCTTGCCTTCCGACAGGCTGACCGTGATCCAGACGTTCTTGCCGCCGCCGGCCCGGTCGTGCGCCTTGTCCAGCTTGGCGTCGATGGCGCCGTACTTGACGCCCTCGAGGGTCACGCCGTCCTTCAGCGTGTCGAGCTTGGCCTGCGTCGTGTCGCCAAAGGCGCGAGCGCGGTAGCGGCGGACCCAGGCGTTGCCGGGCGTTTCCAGCGCGCGCGACAGCTCGCCGTCATTGGTGAGCAGCAGCAGGCCCTCGGAGTTCAGGTCGAGACGCCCGACCGAGATCAGCCGGGGCAAGTCCTTGGGCAGCGACTGGAACACCGTCGGCCGGCCCTTGGGATCGCTGTGGGTGGTCATCAGGCCAGTCGGCTTGTGGTAGCGGAAGATCCGCGTCGGCTCGCGCTCGGCCACCAGCTGGCCGTCGACGGTAAGGAAGTCGCCGGGCGCGACCTTGACCGCCGGGGTGGTCAGCACCTTGCCGTTGATCGCCACGCGGCCGGCCTCGATCAGCCGCTCGACCTCGCGGCGCGACGCCACCCCGGCCCGCGCCAGCGCCTTGGCCACCCGCTCGCCCGGGCCGCCGTCCAGCTCGCCGTCTTGACCGTCGAGGTGAGGCTCGTACAGGGGATCGTGAGGTTTGGTCATTTTCGGCGTCCTTCTAAGGCTGGGCGCATCTCTCGATGGGCTTTCAGCTAATGCGCACCGATCAGGGCGAGGATCAAGATGAGGCGATGATGCGCCTGGCGCTCGACGCCGCCCGCGCGGCGGCGGCGGCGGGCGAGACGCCGGTCGGGGCGGTGATCCTGGACCCGAGGACCGGCGAGGTGATCGCCACGGCCGGCAACGGTCCGATCGGGGCCCACGATCCCACGGCCCACGCCGAGATCGCCGCCCTGCGCGCGGCGGCGGCCCGGCTCGAGAACTACCGGCTGACCGATCTGACCCTGGTCGTGACGCTCGAGCCCTGCGCCATGTGCGCCGGCGCGATCAGCCACGCGCGGATCGGCCGGGTGGTGTTCGGGGCCGAGGACCCCAAGGGCGGCGCGGTCTTGCATGGCCCCCGGTTCTTCGCCCAGCCCACCTGCCACTGGCGGCCGGAGGTGACCGGCGGCGTGCTGGCCGACGAAAGCGCCGAACTGCTGCGCGGCTTCTTCCGCGCCCGTCGAAAAAAGACCTGAACCGGTCTTCGCATCGCTTTCGCGGAAAACCGGCGTCCACTTTTCCGCGCGATGCTTAGCTGATCAGGGCCGAGCCCAGCATGATCTTCGAGCCGGGCTTGCCCAGCACCTGGTCGGCGGTCTTCTGCAGCTCGCGGCTGATATAGTCGATGTCCGGCGGCGCCCCGCCGCGCAGGCCGGCGGCGTAGATCATCAACACCTGGGCGAAGGCCGCGCGCAAACGCGGGACCGAGGCCTGGGCGCGCTTCATCAATTCCGGATCCTTGACCTCCAGCCCCGTCTCCAGGGTCATGACGCCCCGGCGGCCGTCGCGGCGCATGACGATGGCGTTGATCGGATCGAGCGCCAGGAAGGTCGTGGCCTTCTTGTCCCCCTTCTCTTCCTTCTTTTCTCCGGCCAGGGCGGCGGCGGGCGTCAGGACGGGACCGCCGGTCAGGACGGCGGTCAGGGCGAGCGTCAGGAGGCGGCGAGAGCGGCGCATGGCGCCTTGGTAGCGCGACGTGGTTGACGTCCTCTTTACGCCTACGGGCGCATCAAGACGCGTTAACCAAGATTCGCCGCCGCGCCTTCAGGCCGGCGAGCGTCGCGAGGAGGCAGACCTTGGGCCGTTTTTCACCCCAATCCCTCGATCTGGACGGCAAGGTGATCCTGGTCACCGGCGGCACCGGCTCCTTCGGGCGGCGGTTCATCGAGACCGTCCTGAGCCGCTATAACCCCCGAAAGGTCATCGTCTACTCCCGCGACGAATTGAAGCAGAGCGACATGCAGATCGAGCTGCGCGAGCAGTTCGATCCGAAGACCTACGCCAAGATGCGCTTCTTCCTGGGCGATGTCCGCGATCGCGAGCGCCTGACCCTGGCCCTGCGCGGCGTCGACATCGTCATCCACGCCGCCGCCCTCAAGCAGGTGCCGGCCGCCGAGTACAATCCGTCGGAATGCATCCACACCAACGTGCTGGGCGCCGAGAACGTGGTCTGGGCCAGCCTGAACAACGCGGTCAAACAGGTGGTGGCCCTGTCGACCGACAAGGCCTGCAACCCGACCAACCTCTATGGCGCGACCAAGCTGGCCTCGGACAAGACCTTCGTGGCGGCCAACAACCTGTCGGGCGACATCGGCACGCGCTTCTGCGTGGTGCGCTACGGCAATGTGGTCGGCTCGCGCGGCAGCGTGGTGCCGCTGTATCGCCGGCTGCTGGCGCAGGGCGCGACCGAGCTGCCGGTCACCGACCCGCGCATGACCCGCTTCTGGATCACCCTGAACGAGGGCGTCGACTTCGTGCTGTCGTCGCTGACCCTGATGCGCGGCGGCGAGATCTTCGTGCCGAAGATCCCGTCCATGGCCATGCCCGATCTGGTCAAGGCCATGTCGCCGGACGCCCAGATGAAGGTGATCGGCATCCGTCCCGGCGAGAAGCTGCACGAGATCATGATCAGCGCCGACGACGCGCGCTCGACCGTCGAGTTCGAGGACCGCTTCGCCATCGAGCCCAACTTCGCCGAGTTCGGCCGCGCCCCCTACGCGGCGTCGGACGGCGCCAGGCCGGTCGCCGAGGACTTCTCCTACAGCAGCGACAACAACCACGACTGGCTCAGCCCCGAGGGCCTCTTGGCCATGCTGGACGAAAAGTCCGCGCGATGACCGGCTTTCTCCCCTACGGCCGGCAGACGATCGAGGACGACGACGTCGCCGCCGTGGCGGAAGCCCTGCGCGGCGACTTCCTGACCACGGGACCGACCGTCGAGGCCTTCGAGACGGCCTTCGCCGCCAAGGTCGGCGCCCGCCACGCCGTCGCCGTCTCGAACGGCACCGCCACCCTGCACCTGGCGATGATGGCGCTGGGCGTCGGCGAGGGCGATGTCTGCGTCGTCCCCTCGATCACCTTCCTGGCCACCGCCAACTGCGCCCGCTATGTCGGCGCCGAGGTGGTGTTCGCCGATGTCGATCCGGACAGCGGCCTGATGACCCCCGACACGCTTGGCCGGGCTCTGAATGGCATCCGCGGCAAGCGGGTAAAGGCGGTTCTGCCCGTCCATCTGCGCGGCGACGTCTGCGACCTGCCGGCGCTGAAGGCCATGGCCAGCGCGTCCGGCGCGACCCTGGTCGAGGACGCGCCCCACGCCCTGGGCTCGGTCGGGACCTTTGACGGCGTCGCCCACCCGGTCGGCGACGGGGCCTATTCCAGCTTCGCCAGCTTCTCGTTCCATCCGGTCAAGACCCTGGCCACCGGCGAGGGCGGGATGCTGACCACCAACGACCCCGACCTGGCCGCTCGCGCCCGCCTGCTGCGCTCGCACGGCATGGTTCGTCAGCCGGGCGGCGATCCGTGGTGGTACGAGATGCCGGAACTGGGCTTCAACTATCGCATCCCCGACGTCCTGTGCGCCCTGGGCCTGTCTCAGTTGAAGAAGCTGGACCGCTTCGTCGCCCGCCGTCGCACGCTGACCGGGCTCTACGCCCGCAGGCTGGCCGAGCGGACGCCGCGCGTTCGACTGGCCGCCAGCCCGGCGCATTCGAACCCAGCCCTGCACCTCTTGACCGTGCTGATCGATTTCGAGGCCGAGGGCCTGTCGCGCCGCACGGTGGTCGACAGCCTGAAGGCCAGCGGGATCGGGACGCAGGTCCACTACATCCCGGTGCACCGCCAGCCCTACTACGCCCAGCGCCAAGGCGTCGCCGACCTGCCCGGCGCTGACGCCTGGTACCGGCGCTGCCTGACCCTGCCCCTCTATCCGACCATGGCCGACGGGGACGTCGACCGCGTGGTCGACGCCCTGGCCGCGATCCTGGGCTGATCAGCTCGCGAGACTGATCTGAAGGATCGGCGTGATGTCGGTGAACCGGGGCACGTCGCCCATGACCTCGGGCGCGCGCGGTCCCGTCAAGGAGGCTTGCAGCGCCTCCGCGTCGCGGAAGGTGAGATTGACGATCACCACATACGGCGCCGGCGCGTCGCCGCCGCCCGACACGCCCTTCAAGACCTGAACCCCGGTGAGACCCGTGGGCGTGAAGGCCTCCTTCACCAGCGGGATGTGGGTGGCGTCGTAATAGGCCTGGTCGAACTTCGCGCCTTCGGCGGCGGGATAGAGGACGGTCAAAACAGCCATGGCGATCTTCCCTAGAGCCCTTTCCGATCTGATTGATCCAATCAGATCGGATAAAAAGGGCTCTAAATCAAAAGTTTAGAGCATTTTTCGATCCGATAACCGTTTCACACTTATCGGAAAATGCTCTAGGCGACCCGAACGGCCGCGCGCGACAACCTTACCCGGCGCCGCCGGGGAAGAGTCAAACGGCGCGATCGGAGCGCTTCGCGGGGCGTCCCTTGAAGTAGGCCAGCGGAAAGATCGCGCCGAAGCAAAGGGCGAACGCGCCGAGGAGAAACATGCCGCTCGGAACACTCGGAAGCGCCTTGGCCAGCAGCATGGCGCCGACGGTCGGCCCGACGATCAGCACGATCATCGCCAGCCAGCCTTGCCAGCATATCGGCCAAGCCGTGAACCGGCCGCCCGTCCGGACATATTCGAACCAGACCTTGTTCTTGTCGGTCTCGCGCGGCGCCACGTCGTCACCCTCTCGCCCGACATCAGGTTGATCCGTCCAGCCGCGCGAATAAAGCGCAACGGACATTAAATAAAATACAGGCGCCTCCACGAGGCGTCGCCGAAGCCTCTAGACGCTAACAGCGTCGAGGGGAATTTCATGCTTCGTAAGGTTCGCGTCCTGGCTGGCGCCCTGATCGCATCCAGCGCCGTGATCGGCGTGGCCCAAGCGGGCGAGTATCGACCGACCTTCCATCCGGAGACCTTGAAGGGCCCGCCCCACGGCGCGCCCAACACCGTGCTGGTGCTGGGCACGCCGCACCTGTCGGGCCTGCCCAAGAGCGTCGACCTGGCGCTGCTGTCGCCGCTTCTGGACCGGCTGGCCGCCTGGGCGCCCACCGCCATCGCGACCGAGGACCTGTCGGGCCTGCAATGCGACGCCCTGCGGCGTAATCCGGCCCGCTACGCCCAGACCGTGGAGATGCGTTGCCCGGACACCTCGGCGGCCGAGCGGGCGGTCGGGCTCGACGTTCCCGCCGCCAACGCCGAGGCCGAGCGACTGCTGGCCGCCTGGCCCGCCGCGCCGACGGGCGCCCAGCGCCGGCGCCTGGCCGCGGTGTTCATGGCCGCGGGCGAGCGGGGCTCGGCCCTGGTCCAATGGCTGCGGCTGCCGCCGGCCGAACGCACCGTCGGCGACGGCCTGAACGACGAGCTGGTCGCGGCGCTGGAAAAGCTCAGGGTCCGTCGCAACGAGACCGACCAGGTCGCGGCCGTCCTGGCCGCGCGGCTGGGCCTGGAGCGCCTGTGGTCCGTCGACGATCACTCCGCCGACACGCCCGACAGCCCCGATCCCGCCGAGCAGAAGGCGGCCGAGGCCGCGATCACCGCCGCCTGGAACAATCCCGCCTCGCGCGCCCAGCAGGCCGAGAATGACCGGCTGAGCCAGGGACTGACCAGCGCCGATGGCCTGCTGCGACTGTATCGCGCCTACAATGGTCCGAAGGCCCAGCGCCTCGTCTATGAAAGCGATTTCGGCGCCGCGCTGGCCGAGCCCTCGCCCCAGGGCTTCGGACGGCAATATGTCGGCTACTGGGAGACCCGCAACCTACGCATGGTCTCCAACATCCGCGACGTGTTGGGTCAGCATCCCGGCACGCGGATGCTGGCCATCGTCGGCGCGTCGCACAAGGGCTACTACGAGGCCTATCTGAACCAGATGCACGACGCGCGGCTGGCGGACGTCGAAGCGGTCCTGCGCTGAACGCGCGACCGCTGGTTTAAAGGCTCTAAATCAAATGTTTAGAGCGTGAGATAAGCTGAAACCGGTTCCCACTTTCAGCCTCACGCTCTAAGCCGCCCGCGCCACCAGGGTCTTGATCAGGTCCAGGGTCTGGGGCGAGGACTGCAGCTCGGCGCGGGCTCCCGGGTCTCGGGCCAGCTTCAGGGCCTCGACGCGCGCCTTTTCGGCGACGGGGCCGGTGGGGCCAGCCTCGCCCATGGCCAGCTTGGCCAGCAGTTGCAGGCGATGCGGCAGCGGGGCCGGCGCGCGGACCAGCATGGTCAGCAGGCGCGAGTCGGCCTCGATCAGCGCCCCGATCTCGCCCAGCTTGGCGCAGAGCGGCTCGTGGTCCTCGCGCACCAGGCCCGAGCGCCCGATCGACCGTTGCAGCCCGGCCAGCAGGGTCAGCTTGGCGACCGGGGAATCCGGCCCCTGGCGCAGTTCCTTCTCGAAACGCAGAGCCTGGATATTGGCGCTGAGCCAACGGGCGGCGCTGCGCTTGTTGACCGCGCCCATGACGTTTTCCGTCAGGCGGACCAGCATCTTGATCTCTTCGTGGGCCGAGCGGTCGCGGCCCAGCAGCGCCTCGATGAAGTCGCTGTTCAGCAGGGTCTTCGAGCGCGTGGTGAAGGCGCCCTGGATATCCTCGGGGGCCAAGATGCGGCCGGCGGCGGCCGTCAGGCTCATGGCCAGGGCGCGCAGGAATTCGATCTCGGCCTCGGCGTCGGCGGGCTTGAGACGACGCACGCCGTTCAGCTCCTTCAGCACCCGCCCCGCGATCGAGGCGCGGACCGAGGCGAAGGCGTCGCTTGACAGCCAGTCGCCCAGGCGCTTGGCCACGCCCGACAGCTCGGGCATGCAGCCGCGCACGCTGGGCTCGATGCGGATCAGCGCCTCGACGGCCGTGCCGCCGGTCATGCGGATCATGGCGGCCAGGGTCGCGCCCAAGTCGTCTTGATTGTCCAGGAGATCGGCCATGCCGGCGCGCGAGCCGATGATCTCCGATAGCGGCTGCTCGATCGCGGCCAGGGCGGCGGCGCGGGCGCGCGGCTCCTCCGGCGCGGCGTCGGCCAGGTCCAGCAGGCGCGCGATCTTCTCGGACCAGGTCTTGGCCGGGGCGATCGAGGCGGCGATGCCGGCCCCCAGCAGAAAGGCGCGGTCGGGGTCGGCGGCCAAACGTTCGGCGGCCTTGGCGAAGCCTTCCTTGTCCAGGTTGGGCAGATCGCCCTTCTTGAAGGCCTTCGTCAGGTTGGCGATGGTGCGCTCGACCAGGCCCTGGAAGTGGCGGATGACCTCGTGCACGCTCTGGCCGCGCGCCTCGGCTTCCGGGATGGCGATCTTCTGAAGGGCGTGCTGCAGGTCTGTGCCGGAAGCTTCCAGCTTCTCGACCAAGTCGGGTCGGTGCAGCAGTTCGAAGGGCGTGGCCTTGTGCCGAACCAGCCAGCCTTCCAGCAGGCGGCCGATCCTGTCGCGGGCGTGGGCGGTGTAGAGGTCAGCCGGCTGCACGCACAGCGGATCGCGGTTCTCGACTTCCTTCTTGGGCTTGCCGCCGTCGACCATGCCCTTGGTGAAGATGGCGATCGACTTGTATTCGCGAGTCTCGGGGTCCAGCGTTTCCTTGCTGACGCGCACGGCCACCGCGCGCCCCTGGGTCAGGACGTCCTCGGCGGTCTGCAGCGCCTGCGTGCGGATCTCGGTGGCCATCTCGAGCGTCCACTGCGCGCCGGCTCGGCGACGGACAAATAGCTCGTAATGGACTTCGCTCATGTGCGTGACGCGCTCCAATAGTCTTCGACCATGGACCAGAACACTTAAGGTGAGGTTGAAGACGACCGCCCCGCCGCATTGGCGCCATGCTGGAGCCGCAAACGCTCGCC
Organism: Caulobacter sp. SSI4214; assembly: GCF_012184455.1. Taxonomy (NCBI): domain Bacteria; kingdom Pseudomonadati; phylum Pseudomonadota; class Alphaproteobacteria; order Caulobacterales; family Caulobacteraceae; genus Caulobacter; species Caulobacter sp. SSI4214. The sequence goes on from NZ_SZWJ01000065.1 coordinate 8,377, forward strand.
AGAAGCCCTTGGGAAAGCTTTGCCGCGCCACGCGTTGAAGCCTGGGCGAGCGATGTTTAGGATCGCTCGACCTGAAGATCGCCGAGGACAGACGGAAACATATGGCCGCCATCACGCTCATTGACGACGACGAAAACATCGTCGCTTCGGTCTCGCTGGCGCTGGAAAGCCACGGGCACGCGGTGAAGGCCTATTATGACGGCGTCTCCGGCCTGGAGGCCGTCGAGGCCAGCCCGCCCGATCTGGTTATCCTGGACGTCAAGATGCCGCGCATGGACGGGATGGAGGTGCTGCGTCGCCTGCGCCAGACCTCCGAGATCCCGGTGATCATGCTGACGTCCAAGGACGACGAGATCGACGAGATCCTGGGCTTCAACCTCGGCGCCGACGACTACATGCACAAGCCGTTCAGCCAGCGCCTGCTGCTGGAGCGGGTAAAGGCCGTCCTGCGCCGGGCGCGTCCGGAAGAGGACCCCATCTCGGCCGCCGATCCGACCGGCGCCAACTCCAAGGTGATGAAGCGCGGCAAGCTGACCCTGGACCCGGCCCGCCACGACAGCCTGTGGGACGGCAAGCCCGTGCGCCTGACCGTCACCGAGTTCCTGCTGCTGCAGGCCCTGGCCCAGCGCCCGGGCTTCGTGAAGAGCCGCGACAACCTGATGGACGCCGCCTACGACGATCAGGTCTATGTCGACGACCGCACGATCGACAGCCACATCAAGCGGATGCGCAAGAAGTTCCGCCAGGTCGATCCGGAATTCGACTCCATCGAGACCCTGTACGGCGTTGGCTACCGTTACCGCGAAGCCTGAGCCGGCGCGCCCCCAGGGGGGCGTCGAGCCCAGGCGGCGCCTGGCCTGGCCGCGCGGCTCGCGGCTGGGCCGGCTGATCATCATCCTGAACGTCCTGGCCCTGGCGATCGTCGTGGTCGGGGCGCTGGTGCTGAACGAGCTGCGCTCGGGCCTGGTCAATGCCCGCATCGACAGCCTGACCACCCAGGGCGAGCTGATCGCCAACGTCATCGACCAGTCGGCGACGGTGGGCGAGCCCGAGCCGGCGCTCGATCCCTATACCGCCAGCGCCATCCTGCAGGTGCTGTTCATCCCCCGCTCGCAACGGGCCCGGCTGTTCGACGCCCACGGCAAGGTGCTGGCCGACTCGTTCGTGGTCGCCGACCACGTGGACTGGAAGGTGCTGCCCCCCGCCCGCAAGCCCGGCCAGAAGGACCAGGCCCAGCAGAGCCCGCGCGAAAAGGCTCGGGCCGAGCGCGCCCGCCAGGCCCTGGCCGACGAGATCGCCCGCGCCATGAAGGGCCACACCGTAGCCGGCACCCGCGTGTCCGAGGACGGCGACCGGGTGGTGTCGGTGTCGATCCCGATTCAGCACGTCCGCGCGGTGCTGGGCGTGCTGACGCTCGAGGCCGGCGACGTCGACCAGATCATCTCGGCCGAGCGCAAGGCCCTGCTGCCATTCATCGTCGTGGCCATGATCGCCATCCTGGTGTCCAGCGTGCTGCTGCACCGGCTGATCGCCGTGCCGGTCCTGCGGCTGGCTCGCGCGGCCGACCATGTCCGCCTGCAAGGCGCGCGCGCCATCTCCCTGCCCGACCTCTCCGAGCGCAGCGACGAGCTGGGCGACCTGTCCCGCTCGCTGGAGGAGATGACCCATTCGCTGTCCGAGCGGATGGACGCCATCGAGCGCTTCGCCGCCGACGTGGCCCACGAGATCAAGAACCCGCTGACCTCGATCCGCTCGGCCATCGAGACCCTGGACCTGGTCACCGAGCCCGCCCCCCGGGCGCGGCTGCTGGCCATCCTGCGCAACGACGTCAACCGCCTGGACCGGCTGGTCACCGACATCTCCAACGCCTCGCGCCTGGACGCGGAGCTGTCGCGCGAGCAGCCCAAGGCCCTGGACCTGGCCAAGCTGCTCGGCGAAGTCGCCGGCCTCTATGACGCCCAGCTGCGTCCCGGCCCGGCCCCGGGCAGCGTGCGCGTGACCTTCGCCGCCGAGGACCCGCGGCCGATGCCCGTCCTGGCCCGCGAGACCCCGATCGGCCAGGTGTTCCGCAACCTGATCGACAACGCCCGCTCGTTCAGCCCCGACGACGGCGAGGTGCGGGTCGTCGTGAACCGGGCGCGCGGCAAGGTGACGACGACGGTCGAAGACGACGGACCCGGGATTCCGCCGGACAATCTGGAGACCATCTTCGAGCGCTTCTACACCTCGCGGCCCAAGGGCCGGGCGTTCGGAGGCAACTCGGGCCTGGGCCTGTCGATCGCCCGCCAGATCGTCGAGGCGCACGGCGGGACGATTCGGGCCGAGAACCGGATGGACCCGGCCACCGGAGCGATCGCCGGCGCGCGATTCATCGTCGAGCTGCCGGACGCGCGGGAATGACCGGCGACGAAGCCGCCCTCGACGTCCGCCACGCCGGGCTGATCGCCTTGCGTCTGGGCGGCCGGTGGCGCGGCGCTCTGATCGAGGGCCCGTCGGGCGCGGGCAAGAGCGATCTGGCCCTGCGCGCCCTCGACGCCGGCTTCCGGCTGGTGGCCGACGATCGCGTCGCGACCTTCGCGTCGGGCGGCAAGCCTTGGGGCAAACCACCCGCGCCCCTGGCCGGCCTCATGGAGGTGAGAGGGCTGGGCGTGGTCGACGCGGCCGCCCTGCCCTTCTGCGAGATCGCGCTGGCCATCCGCTGCGTCGCCGCGCCCGAGCAGGTCGAACGCCTGCCCGGGCCGCGTTTCACGCCGATCGCCGGGGTTTCCGTTCCCGTTTTCGACCTGTGGCCTCGGGAACCCGCCGCGCCCCTGAAAATCAGACGCATGATGCAGTCTCTTGGAGTCGCAACCTAACGGGCGTATCAAGACCGCCCGCGCGATCCTCCACCGGTCGCCGCGGGAATGGGGATCCCGTTTGAGATACAAGGCATGATCGGGCTCGTGATCGTGACGCACGGGCGTCTGGCGGAGGAATTCGTCTCCGCCATGGAGCATGTGGTCGGTCCGCAGGCCGCCGTGAAGGCGATCTGCATCGGCCCCGAGGACGACATGGAACGTCGCCGCTCGGACATCCTGAAGGCCTGCGCCGCGACGGACGTCGACGGCGACGGGGTCATCCTGCTGACCGACATGTTCGGCGGCACGCCCAGCAACCTGGCCATTTCGGTCATGGAGCAGACCAAGGCCGAGGTCATCGCCGGCCTGAACCTGCCCATGTTGATCAAGCTGGCCAGCGTGCGCCAGCGCGAGCCCCTGCAGACCTGCGTCGCCCACGCCCAGGAGGCTGGACGCAAGTACATCTCCGTGGCCTCCTACGTCCTGGCTGGGGAAAAATAACGGCATGACGTCCAGAACGGTCGAGATCGTCAACGAGCGCGGACTGCACGCGCGGGCCTCGGCCAAGTTCGTGAAGATGGCGTCCGGCTACGACGCCGAGGTCACCGTCAGCCGCGACGGCGCGTCCGTCGACGCCCGTTCGATCATGGGCCTGATGATGCTGGCCGCCGGCATCGGCTCGACCATCGACATCTCGGCCGAGGGCCCGGAGGCCGAGGCCGCCGTCGAAGCCCTGTGCGAACTGGTCTCCAACCGCTTCGACGAGGAGCGGTAGGGGGCGAGATAGCGCCCCCTCCGTCACGAGGCTTCGCCTCGCGCCACCTCCCCCACTTCGCGAGGGAGGAGTTCCCGTCTCATCCTCACCCGCTCGCGGGGGAGGTGGATCGCCGCCGATATAGAGCGTGATAGCCGAAAGTGTGAGCGGTTTCGGCGGCTATCACGCTCTAAATGTTTGATTTAGAGCCTTATTTTTCCGCTCGAATGATTCCATTCGAGCGGATAAGGCTCTAGGCGGCGAGACGGAGGGGGCGCTCCGACGTCGCCCAAACAGTCCGCCCACAACGAAAAAGGCCCGGGATCGCGCCCGGGCCTTTCCGTCGTTTAGCTCTGCACGCCTATTGGGCGCCCGCCCGGGCGCTTAAAGCGCCCGAGTCCCGAGTTCTTTCGGACGCCTATTGGGCGTCCGAAAGGGCGATCTCGGCCGGCAGGGGCTCCATGGCGTCCTCGCGCTGCTGGGCCAGCTGTTCGTCGCGCTTGGCGGCGACGCGCTGCAGGCTGCGCAGGTAGGCGCCCGTGCCAGCGGGGATCAGGCGACCCACGATGACGTTTTCCTTCAGGCCTTCCAGCGTGTCGGTCTTGCCGTGCACCGAGGCTTCGGTCAGGACGCGCGTCGTTTCCTGGAACGAGGCGGCCGAGATGAAGCTCTTGGTCTGCAGCGAGGCCTTGGTGATGCCCAGCAGCACCGGCTGGACAACGGCCGGACGGCCGCCGCGGGCGATCGCCTTGTCGTTTTCCTTGTCGAACTCGGGCTTGTCCAGGTGGTCGCCCTTGATCAGGCCCGTGTCGCCCGGCTCGATGATCTCGACCTTTTGCAGCATCTGACGAACGATCGTCTCGATGTGCTTGTCGTTGATCGGCACGCCTTGCAGACGATAGACCTCCTGGATCTCGTCGACGAGGAAGTTCGCCAGGGCCTCGACGCCCAGGATGCGCAGGATGTCGTGCGGATCCGGGTTGCCGTCGATGATGTACTCGCCCTTGGTGATGTAGTCCCCGTCGTGGACGGCGATGTGCTTGCCCTTCGGGATCAGGAACTCGACCGCTTCGGGCTGGTTGCCGTCGGCGTCGACGTCCGGCGTGATCTTGATCCGGCGCTTGTTCTTGTAGTCCTTGCCGAATTCGACACGGCCATCCATTTCGGCGATGACCGCGCAGTCCTTCGGACGGCGGGCTTCGAACAGTTCGGCGACGCGCGGCAGACCGCCGGTGATGTCGCGGGTCTTGGCGCCTTCGGTCGGGATACGGGCGATGACCTCGCCCGGCTTGACCTCGTCGCCGTCGGCCACCGAGAGAATGGCCCCCACGGACAGCAGGTAACGCGCTTCACCGCCGTTCGACAGGCGCTTGTACGAGCCGTCTTCCGACAGCACGCCCATGCCCGGACGCAGGTCCGAGCCCCGGGCCGAGGCGCGCCAGTCGGCGATCACGCGCTGGGCGATGCCGGTGGCCTCGTCGACTTCCTCGCGGACGGAGATGCCGTCCACCAGGTCCTCGGCGCGGACGCGACCGCCCACTTCGGTGATGATCGGGGTGGTGTAGGGGTCCCAATCGCCGAGGCGCTGGCCGCGCTTCACGGTATCGCCGTCCTTGACCTTCAGGCGCGCGCCGTAAGGCGGCTTGTAGGTCTCGCGTTCCTTGCCGTCGACCAGGACGCTGACGGTGGTGTTGCGGCTCATGATGACCAGGGCGCCGTCGGCGGCGGTCACGGTCGGGCCCATCACGCGGACCACGCCGTCGTTCGACGCTTCGAAGAACGACTGCTCGGCCACCTGGGCGGTGCCGCCGATGTGGAACGTGCGCATGGTCAGCTGGGTGCCCGGCTCGCCGATCGACTGGGCGGCGATGACGCCGACCGCTTCGCCGATGTTCACCGGCGTGCCGCGGGCCAGGTCGCGGCCGTAGCAGGCGCCGCAGACGCCGATCTTGGCTTCGCAGGTCAGGACCGAGCGGACCTTCACCGACTGGACGACCGCCGCCTCGATGGCGTCGGCGATGTTCTCGTCGATATAGGTGTCGGCCGGCACGACCAGCTCGCCGGTCGACGGATCCTTGACGTCCTCGGCCGTGAAGCGGCCCAGGACGCGGGCGCCCAGCGAGACCAGCACGTCGCCGCCCTCGACCACGGCCCGCAGGGTGATGCCCTTGGTGGTGCCGCAGTCTTCCTCGACGATGATGCAGTCCTGCGCGACGTCGACCAGACGACGGGTCAGGTAACCCGAGTTGGCCGTCTTCAGCGCGGTGTCGGCCAGACCCTTACGGGCGCCGTGGGTCGAGTTGAAGTACTCCTGAACGGTCAGGCCTTCCTTGAAGTTCGAGACGATCGGGGTCTCGATGATCTCGCCGGAGGGCTTGGCCATCAGGCCGCGCATACCGCCCAGCTGCTTCATCTGGGCTTGCGAACCGCGGGCGCCGGAGTGGGCCATCATGTAGATGGCGTTGATTTCCTTCTCGCGGCCGTTCTCGTCCTTATGCTTCATCTGAAGCTCGGCCATCATCTCGTCGGCGACGCGGTCCGTCGCCTTGGCCCAGGCGTCGACGACCTTGTTGTACTTCTCGCCCTTGGTGATCAGACCGTCGGCGTACTGTTGCTCGTACTCCTCGGCCAGAGCGCGGGTTTCGGCGACGATCGCCTCCTTCCGCTTCGGAATGATGATGTCGTCCTTGCCGAACGAGATGCCGGCCTTGGCGGCTTCCTTGAAGCCCAGGCCCATCACCTTGTCGGCGAAGATCACCGTCGCCTTCTGACCGCAGTGGCGGTAGACGATGTCGATCAGATTGCCGATTTCCTTCTTGGTCAGCGCCTTTTCGATCAGGCGGTGGCCGATCTGGGGGTGATGCGGCAGGAGGGCGGCGATCTTCATGCGGCCCGGCGTGGTGTCGATCACCTTGCGGACCAGCTTGCCTTCCGAATTCATCTCGGTGTGGCGCGCCTTGATCTTGGCGTGCAGCGAGACGACGCCGGCGTCCATGGCGGCTTCGATCTCACCCAGGTCGGCGAAGATCTTGCCCTCGCCCGGCTCGCCCTCGCGGGCGACCGACAGGTAGTACAGACCCAGGACGATGTCCTGCGACGGCACGATGATCGGGCGACCGTTGGCGGGCGACAGGATGTTGTTGGTCGACATCATCAGGACGCGCGCTTCCAGCTGAGCTTCCAGGCTCAGCGGGACGTGCACGGCCATCTGGTCGCCGTCGAAGTCGGCGTTGAACGCGGCGCAGACCAGCGGGTGCAGCTGGATGGCCTTGCCCTCGATCAGCTTCGGCTCGAACGCCTGGATGCCCAGACGGTGCAGGGTCGGGGCGCGGTTCAGCATGACCGGGTGTTCGCGGATCACCTCTTCGAGGATGTCCCACACCTGCGGCTGCTCGCGCTCGACCATGCGCTTGGACTGCTTGACGGTGCCCGACAGGCCCTTGGCGTCCAGGCGCGCGTAGATGAACGGCTTGAACAGCTCCAGCGCCATCTTCTTGGGCAGGCCGCACTCGTGCAGCTTCAGCTCGGGACCGACCACGATGACCGAACGGCCCGAATAGTCGACGCGCTTGCCCAGCAGGTTCTGACGGAAGCGGCCCTGCTTGCCCTTCAGCATGTCGGCCAGCGACTTCAGGGGCCGCTTGTTGGCGCCGGTGATCACGCGGCCGCGACGGCCGTTGTCGAACAGGGCGTCGACCGACTCCTGCAGCATCCGCTTTTCGTTGCGGATGATGATGTCGGGCGCGCGCAGCTCGATCAGGCGCTTGAGGCGGTTGTTCCGGTTGATGACCCGGCGATACAGGTCGTTCAGGTCCGAGGTCGCGAAGCGGCCGCCGTCCAGCGGCACCAGCGGACGCAGTTCCGGCGGGATCACCGGCACCACGGTCATGACCATCCATTCCGGACGGTTGCCGCTTTCCTGGAAGGCTTCCAGGATCTTCAGGCGCTTCGAAAACTTCTTCTGCTTCATGTCCGACGGGTTGCCCGCCAGTTCTTCACGAAGCTTCTCGGCTTCCTTCTCGAGGTCGATCGCCTTGAGCAGGTTCTGGACGGCCTCGGCGCCGATCTCGGCGGTGAAGCTGTCGTCGCCGTACTCTTCCTGGGCGCGCATGTAGTCGTCTTCGCTGAGCAGCTGGTGCTGCTTCAGCGGCGTCAGGCCCGGCTCGGTGACGATGTAGTATTCGAAGTAGAGGACGCGCTCGATGTCCTTCAGCGGCATGTCCAGCATCATGGCGATGCGCGACGGCAGCGACTTCAGGAACCAGATGTGGGCGACCGGCGAGGCCAGTTCGATGTGGCCCATGCGCTCGCGACGGACGCGGGCCAGGGTGACTTCGACGCCGCACTTTTCGCAGATGATGCCCTTGTACTTCATGCGCTTGTACTTGCCGCACAGGCATTCGTAGTCCTTGGTCGGGCCAAAGATACGGGCGCAGAACAGGCCGTCACGCTCGGGCTTGAACGTGCGGTAGTTGATGGTCTCGGGCTTCTTGATCTCGCCGAACGACCACGAGCGGATCTTTTCCGGCGAGGCCAGCGAGATGCGGATCTGGTCGAAGGTCGGAGCGGCCTGGACCGGATTGAAGATGTTCAGGACTTCCTGGTTCATCTTGGTTCCTTCTGCGGGGATGCCCGCGAAAAATTCTTTTCAGAGCGCTCCTCCCCCGCGTCGCGGGGGAGGTGGCGGCGGAGCCGTCGGAGGGGGCTAGCTGGAGATCGGCCGGGCTGGCCCCCTCCGTCCCTCCGGGACACCTCCCCCGCGTCGCGGGGGAGGATCCTCAGTCGGCTCAGCTGTTCTCCAGCTCGACGTTGAGGCCGAGCGAGCGCATTTCCTTGACCAGCACGTTGAAGCTTTCCGGAATGCCGGCCTCGAACGTGTCGTCGCCGCGGACGATCGACTCGTAGACCTTGGTCCGGCCGGCCACGTCGTCGGACTTCACCGTCAGCATTTCCTGCAGGGTGTAGGCCGCGCCGTAGGCTTCCAGAGCCCACACTTCCATTTCCCCGAAGCGCTGACCGCCGAACTGGGCCTTACCGCCCAGCGGCTGTTGCGTGACGAGCGAGTACGGACCGATCGAACGGGCGTGGATCTTGTCGTCGACCAGGTGGTGCAGCTTCAGCATGTAGATGTAGCCGACCGTGACCGGACGCTTGAACTGCTCGCCGGTCAGGCCGTCGTACAGGATCGACTGGCCCGACGGGTTGACCCCGGCCATTTCGAGATGGTTCTCGATGTCGCTCATGCGCGCGCCGTCAAACACCGGCGTGGCGATCGGAACGCCCTTGCCGAGGTTCTTGGCCAGCTCGATCAGCTCTTCCTCGGTGTCCGGCAGCTCTTCGTTCGGACCGTAGATGTCGCGCAGGCGGTCGATGAGCGCCTGCTTCTGACCGCCATGCTGCCAGTCTTCCATCAGGTTGGTGATCTGCTTGCCGAGGTTGGCGCAGGCCCAGCCCAGGTGGGTTTCGAAGATCTGACCGACGTTCATGCGCGAAGGCACGCCCAGCGGGTTCAGAACGACGTCGACGTGCGTGCCGTCGGCGAGGAACGGCATGTCCTCGATCGGCAGGATGCGCGAGATGACGCCCTTGTTGCCGTGACGGCCGGCCATCTTGTCGCCCGGCTGCAGCTTGCGCTTCACGGCCACGAAGACCTTGACCATCTTCATGACGCCCGGAGGCAGTTCGTCGCCGCGCTGCAGCTTGTCGACCTTGTCCTCGAAACGACGGTCGAGACGCTTGCGGTTCTCGTCGAACAGACGGCGCAGGGCTTCCAGCTCGCCCATCGCCTTCTCGTCTTCCAGGGCGATCTGCCACCACAGGCCCGAGGCGATCTGCGACAGACCCTCGGCCGTGATCTCGCCGCGCGACAGGCCCTTGGGACCCGACAGCGCGACCTTGCCGATCAGCAGCTCCTTCAGACGGCCCGAGATGTTGCGGTTCAGGATCGCGAACTCGTCGTCGCGGTCCTTGCCCAGGCGGTCGATCTCGGCGCGTTCGATGGCGAGCGCGCGCTCGTCCTTGTCGACGCCGTGACGGTTGAAGACGCGCACGTCGACGATCGTGCCGGCGACGCCCGGGGGCAGGCGCAGGCTGGTGTCGCGGACGTCCGAGGCCTTTTCGCCGAAGATGGCGCGCAGCAGCTTTTCTTCCGGCGTCATGGGCGACTCGCCCTTCGGCGTCACCTTGCCGACCAGGATGTCGCCCGGCTGGACCTCGGCGCCGATCGCCACGATGCCGGCTTCGTCGAGGTTGCGCAGGGCTTCCTCGCCGACGTTCGGGATGTCGCGGGTGATTTCTTCCGGACCCAGCTTCGTGTCGCGGGCCATGACTTCGAATTCCTCGATGTGGATCGAGGTGAAGACGTCGTCACGGACGATGCGTTCGGAGATCAGGATCGAGTCTTCGAAGTTGTAGCCGTTCCAGGGCATGAACGCGACGAGCGCGTTGCGGCCCAGGGCCAGTTCGCCCAGCTCGGTCGACGGACCGTCGGCGATGATGTCGCCGGCGCGGATCTTGTCGCCCACCTTCACCAGCGGACGCTGGTTGATGCAGGTCGACTGGTTCGAGCGCTGGAACTTCGACATGCGGTAGATGTCGACGCCCGAACGCGCGGGGTCGGTCTCTTCCGTGGCGCGGATGACGATACGGGTGCCGTCGATCTGTTCCACCACGCCGGTGCGCTTGGCGATCACGACCGCGCCCGAGTCACGGGCGACGACGGCTTCCATGCCGGTGCCGACCAGCGGGGCGTCGGACTGCACCAGCGGCACGGCCTGACGTTGCATGTTCGAGCCCATGAGGGCGCGGTTGGCGTCGTCGTTTTCCAGGAACGGGATCAGGGCGGCGGCCACCGACACGACTTGGCGCGGCGACACGTCCATCAGGTCCACCGTCTCCTTTTGCAGGAGGGTCGGTTCGCCGTTGATGCGGCCCGGAACCAGATCTTCGACGATCTCGCCGCCGTCGACCTTGATGTTCGACTGGGCGATGACGTGCTTCGACTCTTCCATCGCCGACATGTAGACGACTTCGTCCAGCGGCTTGCCGTCCTTCACGCGACGGTACGGGCTCTCGATGAAGCCGTACTTGTTCACGCGGGCGTGGGTCGCGAGCGAGTTGATCAGACCGATGTTCGGACCTTCCGGCGTCTCGATCGGGCAGATCCGGCCATAGTGGGTCGGGTGCACGTCGCGGACTTCGAAGCCGGCGCGTTCGCGGGTCAGACCGCCCGGGCCGAGGGCCGACAGACGACGCTTGTGGGTGATTTCCGACAGCGGGTTCGTCTGGTCCATGAACTGCGACAGCTGCGAGGAGCCGAAGAATTCACGGACGGCGGCGGCGGCCGGCTTGGCGTTGATCAGGTCGTGCGGCATGACCGTGTCGATGTCGACCGAGCTCATGCGTTCCTTGATCGCGCGCTCCATGCGCAGCAGGCCGACGCGGTACTGGTTTTCCAGCAGCTCGCCCACCGAGCGGACGCGACGGTTGCCCAGGTTGTCGATGTCGTCGATTTCGCCGCGACCGTCGCGCAGGCCCACCAGGACCTTCAGCACGGCCAGGACGTCTTCCTTGCGCAGGATGCGGACCTCGTCCGAGACGTCCTGCTCGAGACGCATGTTCATCTTCACGCGGCCCACCGACGACAGGTCGTAGCGCTCGGCGTCGAAGAACAGCGACTTGAACATGGCCTCGGCGGCTTCCACCGTCGGCGGCTCGCCCGGACGCATGACGCGATAGATGTCGAACAGCGCGTCCTCGCGGATGGCGTTCTTGTCCACGCGCAGGGTGTTGCGCATGTAGGCGCCGACCGTGACGTGGTCGATGTCCAGCACGTCGATGGTGCTGAAGCCTTGGTCGGCCAGGGCCTGGATCGCCGGAACGTCCAGCTCGTCGCCGGCCTCGGCGTAGATCTCGCCGGTCGACATGTTGACCGCGTCGCGGGCCAGGTAGCGGCCCGTCAGGGCTTCCGGCGCCAGCAGCAGGGTCTTCAGGCCGCCATCGGCGAACTTCTTGGCCTGGCGAGCCGTGATCTTCGTGCCGGCCGGAGCGACCTCCTCACCGGTGTCGGCGTCGACCAGCGGGAACTCCGGCTTCACGCCGCGCCAGCGCTCGGGCTTGTACGGGGTGGCCCAGCCGCCCTCGCGCTTCTCGAACGGGACGACGTCGTAGAAGGTGGTCAGGATCTCTTCGCCGTCCATGCCCAGGGCATAGAGGAAGGTCGTGGCCGGCAGCTTGCGGCGACGGTCGATACGGACATAGACGATGTCCTTGGCGTCGAACTCGAAGTCCAGCCACGAGCCGCGGTACGGGATCACGCGGGCGGCGAACAGCAGCTTGCCCGAGGCGTGGGTCTTGCCCTTGTCGTGGTCGAAGAACACGCCCGGCGAGCGGTGCATCTGCGAGACGATGACGCGCTCGGTGCCGTTGACGATGAAGGTGCCCTTGTCCGTCATGAGCGGGATGTCGCCCATGTAGACGTCCTGCTCCTTGATGTCCTTGACCGAGCGGGCGCCGGTTTCTTCTTCCGTCTCGAACACGATCAGGCGCAGCTTGACCTTCAGCGGCGCGGCGAAGGTCATGTCACGCTGGATGCATTCCTCGACGTCGTACTTGGGCTCCTCGAACTCATACGAAACGTATTCGAGGACGGCGCGTTCGTTGAAGTCCTTGATCGGGAAGACCGACTTGAAGACCGCCTCGACGCCTTCGTCGCGGCGCTGGCCCGGACGGACCTCGCGCTGAAGGAACTGCTCGTAGGAGGAGCGCTGAACCTCGATGAGGTTCGGCATCTGCACAGCCTCGGGAATGCGGCCGAACGACTTCCGGATCCGCTTCTTGCCGGTGAAGGATTGCGCCATGTGTTTTCCCTGGGCGCGGATGGAGTCCGCGCGTGAGTTCGAATTGCCTTGGCGTCCACCCTCGCCGCTCCCGTTTCGGGAGCCGCGGACGCTGGAATTCCCCTGTCGGGCGACCGGGACCGGAAGCCTGACGGGCGCCCCTTCGCGCTGGTCGGAGGGCGGCTGACCGCGCCTCGGGGCGTAATACGGACGCGCGTAAGCGCTCCGCCGAATGTCTTCGTGAACGCGGGGATATAGGGGAACGGCGCGCGGAAGAAAAGAGGGATTCGTAACGCGCGGTTAAACAGCGAACGACGGGGCGCCCTTGGGGACGTCCCGCCGGATCGATCAGTGGGCGTTGGGCGCCTCGCCCTCGCGGTCCTTGTCGGGCGCGCGGGGCTCGGCGGGCGGCTTGGCGGCGGGCCGAGGCGGCTTGGGCGGCGTATGCTCGGCCAACTGGACGCGGCGCGCCGCTTCGGCCTGGACCTCTTGGCGCTCATGGACCGCCTGGGCCTGACGCGCGGCCTGGGCCTGCTGTTGCTGGGCCTTGGCGGCGGCTTCGGCTTGCTGGCGGGCGACCGCCTGCCGCTGGGCCGCTTGCGCCTGGGCCCGGCGAGCGGCCTCGGCCTGCGCCTGTTGCTGGGCCCTGGCGGAGGCTTGAGCCTGCTGGCGCGCGGCGGCCTGGACGCGAGCGGCCTGCATCTGGGCCGCCCGGACTTGCGCCGCCTGGACCTGAGCCGCCCGCGCCTGGGCTTGAGCCTGAGCCTGGGCTTGGGCCTGCCGAACCGCCTCGGCTTGCTGACGCGCCGCGGCCTGTTGCTGGACCGCCCACGCCTGTTGTCGCGCCTGGGCGGCGGCCGCGGCCTGAACCTGCTGCTGGGCGCGCGCCGCCGCCTGGGCCTGCGCCCAGGCCTGGGCTTGAGCTTGGGCCTGCTGTTGCCGCGCCTGCTCGGCCTGAGCTTCCGCCTCGCGGGCGGCCTGCGCCTGCTGAGCCTGCTTTTGCTGACGCCATTGCGACTCCCAGGCCGCCTGTTCGGCCGCGTGGGCCTGGTCGCGGGCGATCTGGGCGGAGACCTGGGCGGAATAGGCCGCGCGCTCGGCCCGCTCCGCCTCCCACCGGGCCTGTTCCTGCTGGCGATGCGCGTCGCGCCAGGCGCGCCAGTCCTCGTCGCGCGCCTGCTGGTCGGCCCAGGCCCGCTGCTGGGCCATCAGGTCGTCGCGCCGCTCGCGCCAGGCCTCGGCATAGGCGGCCTCGCGCTGCTCGTGCACAGCCGCGAAATAGAGCCCGGCGGCGCGCAGGGCGTAGCGCGCGGCGCGCTCGGCGGCGTCGCCGTCCGGATCGATCGGCCGTCCGACGCTGTCATAGACCACCGCCAGCCGACCCTGGTCGTAGCCGTAGGCGTACTGGGGGTCGCGCACCAGGAATGGCTGGTCCGACCCGGCCTCGTAATAATAGACGCGCTGCCCCTCGGGCGTCGGCTCGACCATCCGGTAGTCGCCCGACTGGGAGCGCCAGATCCACGGCCGCTCGCCCTGGTAGGGCACGGTGTAGTCCGGCGGGCTGTCGACGAAGGCGTCGCTCATCGCATAGGCGCGATCGATATAACGGTAGCGCTCGCGAGGGGCGACGCCTTCGTCGACAGCCCGCCGGACTAC
>NZ_SZWJ01000066.1:0-22400 GCF_012184455.1 Caulobacter sp. SSI4214
GGGCCTCGAGGCCTTCGACCTCGCCATCGACCGCCCGTCGCCGGATTTCGTCGAAAAGCCGTCGATGAGCGAGAAGGAGGCGGCCGCCACCATGGCCTTCGGCATGGAGGCCCTGGCCAAGCAGCCGGACCTGCTGATCCCCGGAGTCATTGCCGCCGAGCCCGCCCGCGCCGCCGGAGCGATCTGTCTCGCCCTGTTCGGCGGCGAGGCCTCGGACTGGTCGGACCAGCCAGAGCCCGTCGCCGCCGCCGTGGCGCGCGCCAAGGCCGAGGGCATGGGCGAGGATCCGCTGGAGATCCTCCGTCAGCTGGGCGGTCGCGAGACGGCCGCCGTCGCCGGAGCCATCCTGGCCGCGCGCGTGCAGAAGATTCCGGTGCTGCTGGATGGCTACGCGGCCTGCGCCGCCGCCGCGATCGTGCGCGCCGTCGACCCCGCCGCCATCGAACACTGCATGGCCGCGCATGTCGGTCCGGCCAAGGGGCACGCCCGGCTGCTCGAAATCCTCGACAAGCGGCCGCTTCTGGCGCTGGATACCGCGGACGAGGAAGGGGTGGGCGGCGCCTCGGCCCTGGCGCTCGTCAAGCTGGCCTGCGAGGTCCGATAGGGCTTGCCGCCGCGGGGTTTTGGGTGGGCTAGGTGAACGCGGATAATATTCACTTCCGTTGACGCTAACGTCATCTTTCCAAACGGTCGTTCGACCGATATCGTGGCTCCCGAAACGCAATAACGGCCTCCCGCAGAGGGGCCGATTGAACGGGAGCCCGCCATGAATCTGGACTTCTCGCCCGAGGACCTCGCTTTCCGCGACGAGGTTCGCGCCTTCATCGCCGAGAACTATCCGGCGGGCCTGCGAGACAAGCAGGAAGAAGGCGAGGAGATGGCCAAGGAGGATTTCCTGTCCTGGCACCGCGTCTTGGCCAAGAAGGGCTGGATCGCTCCGGCCTGGCCGGAGAAGTACGGCGGTCCGGGCTGGACCTCGGTGCAGCGCTACATCTGGTCGGAAGAGACCGCTCGCGCCGACTGCGTGCCGATCCTGCCGTTCGGCATCAACATGGTCGGCCCGGTGATCTACACCTTCGGCACGCCGGAACAGAAGGAACGCTTCCTGCCGCCGACCCTGTCGGGCGACATCTGGTGGTCGCAAGGCTATTCCGAGCCGGGCGCCGGTTCGGACCTGGCCAGCCTGAAGACCAAGGCCGAACGCTTCACCGGCGACGACGGCAAGGAATACTATCTGGTCAACGGCCAGAAGACCTGGACCACCATGGCCCAGCATGGCGACTGGATCTTCTGCCTGGTCCGCACCGACCCGAACGCCAAGATCCAGGAAGGCATCTCGTTCCTGCTGATCGACATGAAATCGCCGGGCGTGACCGTGCGGCCGATCATCACCCTGGGCGGCGAGCACGAGGTCAACGAGGTCTGGCTCGAGAACGTCAAGGTGCCGGTCGAGAACCGCATCTACGAGGAAAACAAGGGCTGGACCTGCGCCAAGTTCCTGCTGGCGCACGAGCGTAGCGGCATCGCCGGCGTGGCGCGCTCCAAGCGCGGCATCGAGCGCATCCGCCAGATCGCCTCGACCGAACTGGGCGACGACGGCTCGGCCCTGATCCAGGACCCGATGTTCAAGCGCAAGGTCGCCGAACTGGAGATCGACCTGACGGCGCTGGAATATACCGAGCTGCGCACGCTGGCGGGCGAGGCGGCCGGCAAGGGGCCCGGTCCGGAGTCCAGCGTCCTGAAGATCAAGGGCACGGAAATCCAGCAACGGATCACCGAACTGGTGCTGGAAGCCGCCGGCCACTACGGCGCGCCGTACTTCCGCGGCTTCCCGAGGGACGGCGACAACGCCCATCCGATCGGTCCCGACTTCGCCCACCGCGCCGCGCCGACCTATTTCAACGTCCGCAAGACGTCGATCTACGGCGGCTCCAACGAGATCCAGCGCAACATCATCGCCAAGATGGTGCTGGGGCTCTGAACTAGAACTCTAGCACCCCTCCCCCTCGCGGGGAGGGGCTGGGGGTGGGGGTGTCAGCACGGACGCCAGGAGCTTTGCACCATTCCGACCGAGCCGATCGCTCGGCTAAGCGAATGCGTCGCGAGCCGACCTTGGCGGAAAAGCTGTTCTGGAAGGCGCTGAGGAAGGTCGAGATCCCCGGATCCCACTTTCGCCGCCAAGCGCCGTTCGGACCCTACATCGTGGACTTCGTCTGCCATCGTCATCGGCTGATTGTCGAGGTGGACGGCGCGGTTCACGACCTGGACCATATCGCCGCCCGTGACCTCGAACGCCAAACTTGGCTGGAGGGTCGAGGGTATCGGGTGATCCGGGTTCCCAATTCACAAGCCATCAACGACCCGTATTCGGCAATCGAGAAGATCCTGGCGCTCGTCGGCGCCGACACCCCCACCCCTAACCCCTCCCCGCAAGGGGGAGGGGAACCATAAGAGGAAGCGCTCCCTATGGATTTCAACTTCACCGAAGAGCAGTCGATGGTCCGCGACACGGTCGCGAGCTTCCTGCAGGACAAGTACGACTTCGAGACCCGCCGCAAGATCGTCAGTTCCGACGCTGGCTGGCGCGCCGACTACTGGAAGGCGTTCGCCGAGGAACTAGGCATTCTGGGCGCTTCGTTCAGCGAGGAGCTGGGCGGCTTGGGCGGCGGCGCGATCGACAACATGGTCATCATGGAGGAGTTCGGTAAGGCGCTCGTGATCGAGCCCTATCTGGGCACCGTGGTGATCGGCGGCGGCTTCATGAAGCACTCTGGCTACGCCGGCGCGGCCTCGGTCGTCGAGGGCATCGTCGGCGGGACCACCACTATCGCCTTCGCCTATGCCGAGCCGCAGGCCCGCTACACCTGGCAGGACCTGAAGACGACGGCCAAGAAGGACGGCGCGGGCTGGACCCTGAACGGCCACAAGGCCGTGGTGGTCGGCGCGCCCTTCGCCACGCACCTGATCATCACCGCCCGCACCGGCGGCGCCCAGCGCGACGCCGGGGGCGTCGGCGTGTTCCTGGTCGACAAGAGCCTGCCCGGCATCGTGACCCGCGACTACCCGACCGTCGACGGCAACCGCGCTTCGGAAGTCTATTTCGAGAACGTGTCGCTTCCGGCCGACGCGCTGATCTCCGAAGATGGCCTCTCGCTGGTCAACCAGGTGATCGACGAGGCCACCGCCGCCGTCGGCGCCGAGGCCGTGGGCGTGCTGCGTAAGCTGCACGAGGGCACGCTGGACTATGCCAAGCAGCGCAAGCAGTTCGGCACGGCCATCGCCAACTTCCAGGTGCTGCAGCACCGGATGGTCGACATGTTCATCGAGGTCGAGCAGTCGGTGTCGATGATCTATATGGCCACCATCAAGGTGGGCGAGGACGCGGCCGAGCGCGCCAAGGCCGTCTCGGCGATGAAGGTGCGCGTGGGCCGCGCCTGCAAGTTCGTGGGCCAGAACGCCATCCAGATCCACGGCGGCATGGGCATGACCGACGAGCTGGCCATTGGCCACTACTTCAAGCGCGCCACCATGATCGAGGGCCTGTTCGGCTCGGTCGATCACCACCTGAAGCGCTATGAGTCGCTGTCGTTCGACGCCGCCGCCTAAATCGGCGCACGGAATAGCAGCCTAGAATGCCCTAAACCGCCTGCGTCATCCCGACGCGGGCGGTTTTTTCTTGCCTGGTTCTCGGAAGGCCCGGGGCGTTGCGAGATCTGTCCCTTGGAAGCGCTCGCCCTCTCGCGATGTCGCGGGCTGATCAAGCTTGGCGCGGCGGCGCGTCGAGTTGAACGCCCGATCGTCTCGGCCGGCGGCGAAGCTTGATCGCCGGTCGAGCGCGAGAACTGGGCTTCGTCCTTGCGCCCAGCGGCGGATGGCCGACTTGGGCCGGCTGGCAAGTGGCGTCGAGCGAGAAGGGATTATCTTACAATGCTTTATGGAGGCGGTGAGCCGCGCGCTCGCGCGCGGAATCCTGCGATTGGACGGACACACGGGCGTGTCGGGCCCCGGAAGTCGCTTGTCACGTGCGTTTCGGACCCTTCCGACATGGACCCCGACGACCATCCAAGGCCTCGGGAAAACGCGGTCCAATGTACGCTCGGATTCACAATAATAAATCAGCGTACAGAGCATTTGTCTGGGTGCGGAAGCCTGTCGCGACGGCCATCGTCCGTGCGCTGATATGATCCTTATACGGATTATTTTTGCTTGCGCCGGGCCCGCAAAAGCGCATGATCTCCCTCGACGCGCTGACGACTAGGAGGGTGTGAACCCCTGTAAGCCGCGCGCGTCTCCTGGTCCTAACGGCTATGTCTGGGAGACGCCGCCATGAATGAATCGAAGATGAACCACGCCATGCTTTCGTTCGCCCTGATCGGGGGAATGTTGGTGGGGCGGCCGAGTCCAAAACCGGCCAAGTCGTCGTCAAGCTCGACAGAGCGCAAATAGTCCCAAGGGGCCCCACACCCCGCGAAAAAGGCCTCCGTCGGTTCCCCGGCGGAGGCCTTCTTTTTCACGCGACTTTCGAGGCTCAGGCCTTGGGCTTGGCCGCCGTGTTGCATTGGGCGATGGCCGCGTCGTCCAGTGAAACGCCGCGATAGCTGAAGGCGGTCACTTCGCCCAGTTGGCCCGCCAGCTTGCGGCACGCGCGCGCGACGGGCAGCGACTGGACCTTGGCCGAGGCGCAGCTGTCGCCTTCGCAGTTCCAGACCGAACCTTCGTGGATGAACTTGGTGGTGGTCGTCGGGGCCTTCAGCTTCAGCGAAGCGCCTTCGTTGTCGGCCGCGAAGGCCGGGGCGGTTATCAGGGCGCAGGCCATCAGGCCCGCGAAAGCAGCGGTACGCATCTCGTTGGTCTCCTATCCCCACGCCGGATGGGAGATCCGGCGCATGAGCGCGGGCGGACGTCCGCCATCTTGCTCATGCCCATAGTGCGTCTTTTTTGAAAACTAAGTCAACTGGCTAAGTTCGGCGGGTTCGCCGGCCGACGCGACCTGAGCGTCCCAGGACAGCAGGGCGGGGGTGACGTCCTCGGCCTTCTCGACCGCGCGCCAGGCGTTCGCCAGGCTGGGCGGGGTCAGGCCCTCGTCGATCGTGTGGCGGATCAGGGCGAAGAAGGGATCCCAGAAACCGCGCGGGTTATGGAACACGATCGGCTTTTGGTGAAGATCTAAACGACGCCAAGATAGCAATTCGACGATTTCTTCCAGCGTGCCGATCCCGCCGGGCAGCACGACGAAGGCGTCCGAGCGCTCGTACATCATCATCTTGCGCTCGTGCATGTTGTCGACGACCACGGTCTCCACATCGTCGAAGGGCTGCTCGCGACCGCGCAGGAAGGTCGGGATGACGCCCAGCACCTTGCCGCCGGCGGCGTGCGCGCCCCGGGCCGCGGCGCCCATCAGTCCGACCCCGCCGCCGCCATACACCAGCCGCAGGCCGGCCTTGGCGAAGCTCTCGCCGATCCGGTGCGCGTCGGCGATGTAGGATGGATCGGCGTCGTTGGACGATCCGCAATAGACGCAGACGGAGCCCAGGCGGCTAGACTCGTTGGGCATCGTCGTCCACTCCACACAAAGACGGCGGCGCGCGAGGATGCGCGCCGCCCGCCAGTTTCCTATTTGAGGCCGCATGATCAGGATTCGGTTCCAGGCTTTCAAGTCGCCGATCGTCGCCATGGGACTCGCGGCGGCGATGCTGGCCGCCTGCGGCGACGGCGCGCCGGTGACGCCCGAGGAGCACAGCAAGCCCGACAGCGCCGAGGCCGGCTATCTGGCGCCGCCCACGGTTGAGAGCGTCGGCCGCGCGTCCGGTCAGGTCACTCTCGCGGGCCAGGCCACGCCCAAGGCCGAGGTGCGGCTGCGCGCGCCGACCGGCGAGACCGTCAAGACCAGCGCCGATCCCGCCGGCCATTGGAGCCTGACCCTGCCCATCCGGCCGGGCGTGCGCCTGTTTGGTCTTTCGGAGACCCACGCGGGCAGAACCGTCCAGGCCGAGGGCTACATGATGGTCTCGGAGGACGGCGACGTCGCCCAACTGCGGGCGGGGGCGGGCGCCTATCGCCTGGTGGCCGGGTCATCCTCGCCGAAGATCCTGGCGGTCGACGTCGATCGCGAGGGCGGGGCGGTGGTTTCCGGCGTGGCGGCGCCGGGGGCGGGGCTCAATGTCCGCGTCGACCGCACGACGCGGGGCGGCGGGCGCGCCGACGATCAGGGCCGTTTCTACATCTCGCTGCGCGATCAGCTGGCGCCCGGCGCGCATGACGTCCAGATCGGCGGCGAGGGGGGCGAGGACGCGGTGAGCGTCGTCGTGTCATCGCCGGCGCCCCTGACGGCCGGCCCGGTCCGCTCGGAGCGCACGCCGACGGGCTGGCGCGTCGACTGGTTGACGCCCGGCGGCGGCGTCCAGACCACGCTGCTGATCGGTGACGGACGATGAGGGGCCTGGGCGGGCCGCCCTCCGCCAGCCGCGCCGCCACGCCCGGCGCCATCGCGGCGGCTGACCAGCCGGTCAGGTTCTGGGCCGCGATGGGCGATCTCGTCCGGCTGGTGGCGCGCTCGCGGGCGCCCGGTCTGCGTTGGCGCGTGACCGTCGCCCTTGTTCTGACCCTGTCGGGCAAGGCGCTGGGCGTTCTGGCGCCGCTTATGCTGGGTAAGGCCGTCAACCATCTGTCCGCCGGCCATGGCGCGGCCGTAGGGGTGACCTGGGCCTTCGCCGGCCTGGCGGCGGGCTGGGCCTTCGTGCGCTTCGTCGCCGCGGCCGCTCCCCAAGCGCGTGACACCATCTTCACGCCGGTGGCCCAGGCCGCGCAGAACCGCGCCGCGGTCGAGACCTTTTCGCACGCCCTGTCCCTGTCGATGGACTTCCACCAGTCCAAGCGCACCGGCTCGCTGTCGCGGGTGATCGATCGCGGCGCGCGGTCGATGGACTTTCTGCTGCGCAGCCTGGTGTTCAACCTGGCGCCCACGGGCGTCGAGCTGATCATGGCGGCCGTCGTGCTGGCCAAGGCTTATGACTGGCGGTTCGCGGCCGTGGCGATGGGGACGGTGGCGCTTTACGGCTATCTGACCTTCGCTATCTCGGACTGGCGCATCGGTCACCGTCGCGCCCTGAACGAGGCCGACGCCGAGGCGGCCGGGCGGGCGGTCGACGCCTTGCTGAACTACGAGACCGTCAAGTCGTTCGGCGGCGAGGCGCGCGCCGTCGGCGGCTATGCCGGCGCGTTGGACCGCTATGGCGAGGCGCAGATCAAGGCGACCAATTCGCTGAACCTTCTGAACCTGATCCAGTCGGCGGTGATGAGCCTGGGGCTGGGCGGCATGGCCGTGCTGGCGGGCGCCGAGGCCGCCGCCGGCAAGATCGGTCCGGGCGACGTCACCGCCGCCGTTCTGATCCTGATCAACCTCTATGCGCCGCTGAACATCCTCGGCTTCGCCTATCGCGAGATCCGCCAGTCGCTGATCGACATGGAGGCGATGCTGGACCTGCGTCGCCAGACCGCCGATGTGGCCGACGCGCCGGGCGCGCGCGACTTGCCGCCCCGCGCCGACCAGCGCGGCGGCGCGGTGGCCTTCGACAACGTCTCGTTCCGCCACGACGCGCGCTCGGAAGGTCTATCGGACGTCTCCTTGACCGTCGCGCCGGGGACCACGGTGGCCATTGTCGGCCCCTCGGGCGCGGGCAAGACCACGCTGGTGCGTCTGGCCTTGCGGATGATCGACCCCCAGGCCGGTCGTGTGACGCTGGACGGCCACGATCTGCGCGACCTCAAGCAGGCCTCGCTGCGCCAGGCCATCGCCCTGGTTCCGCAGGACGTGGCCCTGTTCAACGACACCCTGGCCGCCAATATCGCCTTCGCCCGCCCGGACGCCGGCGAGGCCGAGGTGTGGGCCGCGGCCGAAGCCGCTGAACTGGGCGACTTCATCCGCAACCTGCCCGACGGCATGGCGACCAAGGTCGGCGAACGCGGCCTGAAGCTGTCGGGCGGGGAGCGTCAGCGGGTCGGCATCGCCCGAGCCCTGCTGGCCCAGCCGCGCGTGCTGATCCTGGACGAGGCCACCAGCGCGCTGGACGGGCGCACCGAGGCGGCCATCCAGGCGACCTTGCGCAAGGCCCGGGCGGGGCGGACGACCCTGGTCGTGGCGCACCGCCTGTCGACCATCGCCGACGCCGACGAGATCGTGGTGCTGCGCCGGGGCAGGGTGGTCGAGCGGGGACGACACGAGGTCCTGCTTCAGGCCGGCGGCGAATACGCGGCCCTCTGGCGTCGCCAGACGCGGGAGCGCGAGCCCGTCTAGAGTGTTTTTCTTGTCGCGAGCCGGGGGCTATACCGGACCCGACCGCCATCCAGGGAGTTCCGCCTTGCGCTATCTGCACACCATGGTCCGCGTCCGCGATCTGGACGCCTCTCTGCGGTTCTATTGCGACGGCCTGGGGCTCCGCGAGGCGTATCGCATGGAGAACGAGAAGGGGCGCTTCACCCTGGTTTTCCTCGCCGCGCCGGAGGACCTGGAGGCCGCCAAGGAACGCAAGGCCCCGCTGGTCGAGCTGACCTACAACTGGGACGACGAAGAGTACCAGGGCGGGCGCAATTTCGGCCACCTGGCCTATCGGGTCGACAACATCTACGAGACCTGCCAGCGGCTGGCGGACATGGGCGTGACGATCAATCGCCCGCCGCGAGACGGCCATATGGCGTTCGTGCGCTCGCCGGACGGCATTTCGGTCGAGTTGCTGCAGGACGGCAGCCTGGAGCCGGCCGAGCCTTGGGCCTCGATGCCCAATGTCGGCGCCTGGTAGCCTGCCTTAACCCCCCGGCGTGGCGTTGACCCCGGCCAGCTCTTCCAGCCGGCGACGCGGGGCGTCCGCGATGCCGGTCCATAGGATACGGGCCAGTTCCATCCGATAGGCGGTGGCGTAGCCAGGCACGAACATGCCTTGCGCGCTATCGCGCGTGGCGGCGCTCAGGGCGCGGACAAGATCCATGCGGGCTAGTATGGCCTTGCGATCGACCGGCGCCTCGCTGTCCGAGGACCCGACCCGCTTGTCCAGTTCGAGCGCGGCCTTGACGGCCAGACTGACCAGGGCGGGCAACTGCCCGGTGTCGCCCCTGGTTTTGCCGCGGATCTCGGGTTTGGCCGGGTCCTTGTTCGCGAGTTCGAAATCCAGCGTCGCGACCACGCGCTGCAGCGTGGCCGGCCAATGGTCGTTCGCGGTCGTCATGATGAATTCCTAGCCCCCCGGCGTCTTATCCATCTTTCGGATAGCGATGTTCGCGCTCGGGTCAAAGGGGACGGGGCTTCTCGTCCTCGCTTTGGGCTCGACGCGCCTCTGGAAAAGCAGAGGGCGGCTCGCCAAATGCGGGGCGCGTTTTCTGTTCAAGAGGGCCTATCGCATGACGGATCTAGCCGCCTTTCCGATCACCAAGCGCTGGCCCGCCCAGCATCCCGACCGCATCCAGCTCTATTCGCTGCCGACGCCCAACGGGGTGAAGGTCTCGATCATGCTGGAGGAGACGGGTCTTCCTTACGAGCCGCACCTGATCGACATCGGCAAGAACGAGACGTGGGGTCCGGAATTTCTGTCGCTGAATCCGAACGGCAAGATCCCGGCGATCATCGATCCCGATGGTCCCGGCGGCCAGCCGCTGGGCCTGTTCGAGTCCGGCGCGATCCTTGTCTATCTGGCCGAAAAGACCGGCCGCTTCCTGCCGACCGATCCGGCGGCGCGCTATGAGACCCTGCAGTGGGTCTTCTTCCAGATGGCCGCCATCGGCCCGATGTTTGGCCAGCTGGGCTTCTTCCACAGGTTCGCGGGCAAGGACTACGAGGACAAGCGTCCCCGCGACCGCTACGCCGCCGAAAGCAAGCGCCTGCTGGGCGTGCTGGAGGAGCGTCTGGCGTCGCGAACCTGGATCATGGGCGACGACTACACCATCGCCGACATCGCCACCCTGGGCTGGGTGAGGAATCTGGTGGGCTTCTACGAGGCTGGCGACCTGGTCGACTATGGCGCTCTGAAGCATGTGCCGCGCTGGCTGGAAGCGGGCTTGGCGCGGCCGGCGGTGCAGCGCGGCCTCAACAGTCCCGCGCGTCCGTGAGGAGCGCGGGGCGCCCGCGACCTTTTGGCCGAGACGGCGAAAATTAAGGTCTCGTTAACCATAACGGGCCGATTTTTCAGGTGTCTTCTTTGAAGGCACCCACCATCACTGACTTTGCCAGCCCGGCCGCGAGGTCGGGCTGTTTTTTCGAAATTAGGCGCTTGCATCGGCGCGGCGAGGCGGCTATCACGCGGCCTCTTCTGAGAGCGACCTGTTCCGCGGTAGCTCAGTGGTAGAGCAGCCGGCTGTTAACCGGCTGGTCGTAGGTTCGAATCCTACCCGCGGAGCCACTCCTCCTCTCGCAGGAGCTTTCCAAAAAAGCAGCGACTTGATCGGGCTGAGAGTCCGCGTCATCGCGTTTCGCGAAACCCGATCTTCATGGCTTGCATCGACTCGAAGCGGTCGCTATCACGCGGCCTCTCTTGAGAGCGACCTGTTCCGCGGTAGCTCAGTGGTAGAGCAGCCGGCTGTTAACCGGCTGGTCGTAGGTTCGAATCCTACCCGCGGAGCCACTCCCCCGCCGAGCGGGGGCTTCCCACATCAATCCCACGACGGCTTCGACCGGATCGTCAGCGGCGCGCCGCCGTCCGCGTGGACCGAAACGCGATCGCCTTGGCGCTCGAAGGTCAGGTCGACCATCTCTGAGCCAACGCGCAGGCGCTCGACCTTCAGCCGGTCGATGCCGATGGGCAGGCGCGGATCGACCAGGATGATCTCGCCGCGATTGGCGTCGATCGTGATGCCGAGACAGGCTTGCAGCATCATGAACACCGATCCGGCCGCCCAGGCCTGGGGCAGGCAGGCCACCGGATAGGCCACCGGAGGTTCGCCGGCCGAGCGGGGAAAGCCGCAGAACAGCTCCGGCAGGCGCATCCCCATCCGGCTGGCGGTCTCGAACAGGGCCGAGGTCAGCTTGACCACGCCGTCGCGCTCGCCGTAGCGAGACAGGCCCATGACGCACAGCGCCGTGTCGTGCGGCCATACCGAACCGTTGTGATAGCTGATTGGGTTGAAGCGCGCCTCGCCGGCGGCCAGGGTCCTTAGCCCCCAGCCCGAGTTGAAGGCGGTCGACAGCAGCTGGTCGGTGACCTTGCGGGCGCGATCGGGCGAGGGCAGGCCGCAGAACAGCAGATGGCCCGGATTGGACGACAACACCCGGCAGAGCCGCCCCTGGCCGTCGATGGCGATGCCGTAATAGCCGCGCTCGTCCATCCAGAAGAGCCGTTCCACCTTTTCGCGCAGGGCGGCGGCCTTCTGGCGCCAGAGCGCCGCCTGACCGATCTCGCCCCGCCGCTCGGCCAGACGGGCCATCTCGCGATAGGCGGCGAAGGCGTAGCCCTGCACCTCGACCAGGGCGATGGGGCCGGACGGGTAGCGACCGTCGGCGTGGAACACCGAGTCCTCGCTATCTTTCCAGCCCTGGTTGGACAGCCCGCTGTCCTGACCGCGCGCGTAGTCGATCAGGCCATCGCCGTCGCTGTCGCCGTCGTGCTCGATCCAATGCATGGCGCGCAGCAGGGCTGGCCACAGCGCGTCGATCAGCGCGTTGTCGCCGGTGCGGGCCTGATAGGCGCCGGCCAGGGCCACGAACAGCGGCGTGGTGTCGACCCCGCCATAGTAGCGGCCGAACGGCACCTCGCCCAGCGCCGGCATCTCGCCCTTGCGGGTCTCGTGCATGATCTTGCCGGGCGCGCTGTCGCGGAAGCTGGAGCGCTCGAGGGCCTGGTGCGCGGCGAGGTAGCGCAGCACGCCCTTGGCCAATGACGGCTCGAACCAGAGAATCTGCCAGGCGGTGATGATGGCGTCGCGCCCGAAGGCGGTCGAGAACCAGGGGATGCCGGCATAGGGATAGGGGCCGGTCTCCATCCGCGTGGTCAGCAGGGCCAGATCCGAGCGGGACTTGCCCAGCCACTCGTTGAACAGGCGTCCGGAACTGTTCAGACGCGCTCCGTGCCGTCGGCGCGAGCGCATGTCCCAGCGGGCGCGGGCGGCCGCGTCGCGAAAGCGCTCGCGGCTGGGCATGTGGCCGTCGACCACGCCGATTTCCAGATAAAGGTCCGTCTCGCCCTCGGCCTGCAAGGTGAACATGAACTCGGCCTTGTGCGGGCCCAGGCGATACGGCGCGTCCGAGAAGGCGATGTACGAGGAGCGCTCCACGCCATCCAGGCCGATATAGCTGTAGGCCACCCGTCGACCGTCGATATGCGGCGGGCCCTTCACGCCGCGTCGGGGGCGATGCGCGCCGCGCACCTCGAACATGTCCTTGAAGTCGGCGTCGAACTCGAGGGTCAGGGGCAGCAGGACGGTGTCGCGACTGTAGTTGACGCAGCGAATCCGCTCGAACAGTCGCTCGCCCCACAAGAAGCGCTTGCGCTCGATATGCAGCACGCCCGGCGGCCCCATCGGACCGCCGGGGTAGGGCAGGGCCTGGTTGGCGCCATTACAGGTGAAGAAGACATTGTCGTGCGCCACGGCCGCCGACAGCAGGGAGGGCGCGCGGCCGCCCAGGGTCAGGCGAAACAGCGACAATATCCGGGTGTCGTTGTGGAACAGCCCATCGCCCAGGCCGGCGATGTCGCCGAACTGATCGGCGACGATGAACGTGTCCTTGTCCTTGAGGGCGTAGAGATTCTGTGGCGCGCGAACCTCCGCCGTCACGCCGTAGTCGACCGGAGCTTCCAGCGCCGGCGCGAGAGTCTCCATGACCCCTCCTTCATGTCGTCAGGCGCTTTGCGCCAACTCGACGAGGGAGGGATAGACGGCGTGACCGCCGCACAGTCGTTCGTACAGCGCCACGTACCGCCGAGCCATCGCCTCGGACGAGAACCGTTCCTCGAAACGCAGACGAACGCGTTTTCGATCCAGACCGTCGACGCGAAGGATGGCGTCGGCGGCCTCGTCGTCGTCGCGAACGATGAAACCCGTGACGCCGGGATCGATCACCTCGGGCACCGAACCGCAGGCATAGGCCACGACCGGCGTGCCGCAGGCCATGGCCTCGATCATCACCAGTCCGAAGGGCTCCGGCCAGTCGATCGGGAACAGCAGGGCGTCGGCCCCGCCCAGGAAGGCGGACTTTTGGTGGTCGCCGATCTCGCCGATGAACTCGATCAGCGGATCGCCCAGGATCATCGGGGCGATCTTGTCCTCGAAATAGGATCGGTCGGCCGGATCGACCTTGGCGGCGATCTTCAGTTTCCGGCTCAGGCGCTTGGCCAGCATGATCGCCCGGTCGGGCCGCTTCTCGGGCGAGATACGCCCCAGGAAGGCCAGGTAGCCGTCGCTCTTCGGGCTGAAGTGGTAGAGATCGGCGTTCATGCCGTGGTGGACCGTGCCGGCCCAGTTGGCGAACGGCAGGGGGCGGCGCTGGTCGTCGCTGATCGAGACCAGCGGGAACTGCGGCCAGCGCTTGTAGACCGCGGGCAGGTCCTTCAGGTCCAGACGCCCGTGCAGGGTCGTCAGGGTCCGCTCGGCGCGGTCGGCGAAGAACGGAAACTGCACCATGTCGGTATGAAAGTGGATGACGTCGAAGCTGTCGGCGAGGGCGCGGACCTCGGCGATCTGGGCGAGGTGGGCGGCGAGATCCGATTTCAGGGGGGCGGGGTCCAGGCGAATGGCCTGATCGCGGGTGGCGACCAGACGGGCCTTGGTCTGGGCGTCCGCGCTGGCGAAGAGCGTGACCTCATGGCCCAGGTCGACGAGGGCGTCGGTCAGGTGCGCCACGACCCGTTCGGTGCCGCCGTAGAGGCGCGGGGGAACAGCCTCGTAGAGGGGAGTGACCTGGGCGATCTTCATGAGACGGACCTTGCACGGAGGAACTGGAACGCGGCGCTGGTCCGCTCGACAACAGTTCCGCCGACGGCAAATGGTTCCGCCGACCGCCTTTTTGCCGCCTTATTGCGGCGACTCGCGCTGACGACGCTCCAGGCGTTCTCGACGCTCGCGTTCTTCCCGCGCTTCACGCTGTCGGCGACGCCAACGGCCATAGGCCTTGCGAAGAGCATCGTCGAAATGCGGCGACAGATAAATCAGCACAAGCGCAATGATCGCGAGCGCGAGCACCAAGGGCGCGTTGGACATGGCATTTCCCCACGAAGCCACAATATTGAAATGCTTCCCCCCTGGGGCGGTCTTACCCGCCCGGATTGTTGTATACCCAGAGGCGAAAGTCGTTCAATCAACGTTCGGTGACGGTTCTTGGGAAGGGAATATCCGCTGAACTTTTGAACGCTCGCGATCGGATGGCTGGAGTTGATGTCGCTTTTTAGGCCGTCGCGACATGGGAACGGCGCCCGCGCGGCTTGGGATCGCATTGCGTTTCGGTCAAGCCCGGACCTATAAGCCTCCTCGAAAGTCCAGTCCTTCGAGGGATTCCATGAGCACCGACTTCGCCGCCGCGCGGCTGAACATGGTCGAGAGCCAAATTCGCACCGCCGACGTCACCGACCTGCCGTTGCAGGACGCGTTGCGGGTGGTGGCGCGCGAGACCGTCGTGCCGCCTTCGAAGGCCTATCTGGCCTATGCCGACGCCGATATCGAGTACGCCCCGGGGCGCTGGCTGCTTCGTCCGCGCGAAGTGGGCAAGCTGCTGCAGGCTCTGAAGCCGCGCGAAGGCGAGAAGGCCCTGGCCATCGCCGCGCCCTACGCCGCCGCCGTGCTGGAAAAGATGGGCCTGGCGGTCACTCGCCTGGAGGGGGACGATCTGAAGACCGCGCCGGCCGGGACCTTCGACGTGATCATCTGTGAAGGCGCGGTCGCCGCCGCGCCGAAGAGCTGGCGGGACGCCCTCGCGGTCGGCGGCCGGCTGGGCGTGGTCGAGCGCACGGGTCCGGTGGGCCGCGCCGTCATCTATCTCCGCGCCGAGGACGGCGTGGGCCGTCGTCTCGACTTCGACGCCTCGCCGCCGATCCTGGCCGGCTTCGAGGTCGAGCCCAGCTTCAGCTTCTGACGGACGGCAGCGCCCGCGCGGGTTCCCCCCGGCGCAGACGCCGCAACGTGCGCGTGAAAAAAGCTTAACTAGCGGCGGCTGGCGGTCGGAATTACACGCCCTCATATTGTGGCGCGCGCGTCGCGCGATTGGGGATAGAATTTTGATGTCGAACCGTCGACGGGCCGGGTGGCTGGCCGCCGTTTGCAGCGCGGGCCTCATGGTGGGCGCGGTCGGCGCCGCGCACGCCGAGACCCTGGCTGACGCCATCGCGCTGGCCTATCAGACCAACCCGACCCTGCAGCAGCAGCGCGCCAGCACGCGCATCACCGACGAAAACGTCGTTCAGGCCAGGACGGGCTTCCGGCCCACCGTGGGCGGTCAGTTGCAGGTGGCCGGTTCGAACACCGGGCAGCCTGTCGGTCCCGATCTCAAGGCCTCGAGCAGCAGCGCGACCCTGTCGATCTCGCAGCCGCTCTACACGGGCGGACGCGCCAGCGCCAACCTGACCGCCGCCGAGGCCGACGTGCTGTCGGCGCGCGAGAGCCTTCGCGCCGTCGAGCAGGGCGTGCTGGCCAATGTCGTCCAGGCCTATGTCGATGTCCGCCGCGACCAGGAGCGCCTGCGCATCGCCAAGGAAAACGTGGCGGTCCTGACGCGTCAGCTGGATGAGTCGAACGCCCGCTTCGACGTGGGCGAGATCACCCGCACCGACGTGGCCCAGTCGCAGGCGCGCCTGGCGGCCGCCCGGGCCGGTCTGTCCTCGGCCCAGGCCCAGCTGGAGGTCAGCCGCGCGGCCTATGCCGCCGTTGTCGGCCAAAGCCCTGGCGACCTGGCCCCCGAGCCGTCGCTGGCCGGGCTGCTGCCCGGGGCGGTGGACCAGGCGTTCGAGGCGGCCCAGTCGCGCAATCCCAGCGTCACTGCCGCGCAATACGCCGAGCAGGCCGCCGCCGCGCGTGTCGCCGTGGCCAAGGCCGGCTATCGTCCGACGGTCTCGGCCAGCGCCTCGCTGGGTTATGCGGCGCAGCGCGCCGCCGGCGTCGGCAGCCAGTTCGACGACTACAACCACGCGGTCACTGGCGCGGTGACCGCGTCGATCCCGATCTTCACCGGCGGTCTGACGACCTCTCAGGTGCGCGCCGCCACCGAGCGCGAGAATGTCGCGCGCGGCGCGACCGAAAGCGCCAAGCGCACCGCCATCCAGCAGGTCTCCAACGCCTGGAGCAACCTGCTGGCGTCGCGCGCCAATCTGGTGTCGAACCAGGAGCAGGTCCGCGCCACGCGCATCGCCTTCGAAGGCGTGCGTCAGGAGCAGCAGGTCGGTCTGCGCACGACCTTGGACGTGCTGAACGCTCAGCTGGAACTGTCGAACGCCGAGGTCGCGCTGGTCGGCGCTCGCCGCGACGAGTACGTGGCCAGCGCCATCGTGCTGCAGGCCATGGGCCAGCTGGACGTCGGCAAGCTGGCGGCCGACACCAAGACCTACGACCCCAAGGTCTCGTATGATCGTGTCACGCATGGCGTCGGCTGGACGCCGTGGGAGCCGATCGTCGAGGCGATCGACAAGGTCGGCGCGCCCTCGACGGGGTCCAAAGTCGCGCCGAAGTAGGCCTCGCGCCGCGTCGATTCAGCCCACAACGAATCCTTGAGCTTG
This sequence comes from Caulobacter sp. SSI4214, assembly GCF_012184455.1. Lineage (NCBI taxonomy): Bacteria > Pseudomonadati > Pseudomonadota > Alphaproteobacteria > Caulobacterales > Caulobacteraceae > Caulobacter > Caulobacter sp. SSI4214. Next base: position 16,677 of record NZ_SZWJ01000066.1, read on the forward strand.
CTTAAGACGCTCAAGTCTGCACCATCCCGGCTAAGCGCGCCCCAAGGCGCGCAAGGATTCGTACCTCTTTACGACGGCCTCGCACATGTCCGATCAGAGCTCTCAAGAACCTACGATGGAGGAAATCCTCGCCTCCATCCGGCGCATCATCTCGGAGGATGACGCGCCCGCGGAGCCTGCCGCCGAGGCCGCGCCGCCGCCTCCGCCGCCCGAGCCGGAGCATGTCGAGGATGATGTTCTCGAACTGACGGACCCGATTTCGCCGGAGCCCGAGCCGGAGCCCGAGCACCCGCCGCTGGAAACCGTCGGCGACCTCGACGTCTATTCGCCGCCGGAGCCGGCCCCCGTCCACACGCCGCCCCCCGCCGCGCCCGCGCCGGTGTTCAATCATGACGACATCGCCGACAAGCTGGTCGGCGATCACGCCGCCTCGGCGGCGGCGTCGGCCTTCGGCAGCCTGAGCTCGGCCCTGCTGATGCCCAAGGACGGCCGCACCCTGGAAGATGTCGTACGCGAGCTGCTGCGCCCGCTGCTCAAGGAGTGGCTGGACCAGAACCTGCCGCGCATCGTCGAGACCAAGGTCGAGGAAGAAGTCCACCGCATTTCGCGCGGTCGCGGCGTCTAGTCTTCCGAAAGACCCGAGAAATCGAGGCGGTCGCCGTGGCGGCCGCCTTTTTCGTTTCAGAATCCGTCAGAAAACCCAGGCCCGCCGGTTTCCCGACTGGGCCGCAGATGGCATATCCGCTCCGCCATGCTCGAAAAAACCTTCGATCCCAAATCCGTCGAACCCCGCCTTTACGCCGCCTGGGAGGCCTCCGGGGCCTTCAAGCCCAGCGAGGACCCGAACGCCGAGCCGTTCGTCATCGTCATCCCGCCGCCGAACGTGACGGGCAGCCTGCATATCGGCCACGCGCTGAACAACACGCTGCAGGATGTCTTGACCCGCTTCCACCGGATGCGCGGCAAGGCCGCCCTCTGGCTGCCGGGCACCGACCACGCGGGCATCGCCACCCAGATGGTCGTCGAGCGCCAGCTGGCCGCCCAGGGCAATATCGGCCGCCGCGACATGGGCCGCGAAGCCTTCGTCGACAAGGTCTGGGAATGGAAGGCCGAAAGCGGCGGGGCCATCACCAACCAGCTGCGCCGGCTTGGGGCGTCGTGCGACTGGTCGCGCGAGCGCTTCACGCTGGACGAAGGCCTGTCGGCCGCCGTCCGCAAGGTGTTCGTCCAGCTCTACAAGCAGGGCTTGCTTTATCGCGACAAGCGCCTGGTCAACTGGGACCCGCAGTTCCAGACCGCCATCTCCGATCTCGAGGTCGAACAGAAGGAGGTCGACGGCGCCTACTGGCACTTCGCCTATCCGCTGGCCGACGGCGTCACCTACCAGCACCCGATCGCCTTCGACGACGAGGGCAAGCCGACCGAGTATGAGACCCGCGACTATATCGTCGTGGCGACCACGCGTCCGGAGACGATGCTGGGCGACACCGGCGTCGCGGTCCATCCGGACGACGAACGCTACAAGGGCCTGGTCGGCAAGTTCGTGACCCTGCCGATCGTCGGCCGCCGCATCCCGATCGTCGCCGACGACTACGCCGACCCGACCAAGGGCTCGGGCGCGGTGAAGATCACCCCGGCCCACGACTTCAACGACTTCCAAGTCGGCAAGCGCGCGGGTCTAGAGGTCATCAATATCCTGACCGTCGAGGCCAAGCTCAATGGCGCCGTCCCGGCTGAATATATCGGCATGGACCGTTTCGTCGCGCGCAAGGCCATCGTCGCCCGCGCCGAGGAAGAGGGTTGGCTGAAGGCGATCGAGAAGACCAAGCACATGGTGCCGCACGGCGACCGTTCGGGCGTGGTCATCGAGCCCTTCCTGACCGACCAGTGGTACGTCGACGCCAAGACCCTGGCCCAGCCGGCCCTGAAGGCCGTCGAGAGCGGCGAGACGGTCTTCGAGCCCAAGCACTGGGAAAAGACCTACTTCGAATGGCTGCGCAACATCGAGCCCTGGTGCGTTTCGCGGCAGCTCTGGTGGGGGCACCGGATTCCGGCGTGGTTTGGACATGTCAAAACTGACCATGCCGGGACATTGTTCTTTGACAGGGCCAATCCGGAAATTTTCGTCGCGGAGACGGAAGAGGAGGCTCTTGAGCAAGCAAGGAGCTATTTCGGGGCTGGAGTTGTCGTAGTCAAAGACGCCGCAGAGGCTGAGCAATTTGGCTATAGCCAGCAGATTAAGCCCGCTAACGAACGACTGTGGCCGATCTATCGCGACGAAGACGTCCTCGACACCTGGTTCAGCTCGGCCCTGTGGCCGTTCTCGACCCTGGGCTGGCCCGAGAAGACCGCCGACCTCGCCAAGTTCTACCCGACCAGCACCCTGGTGACGGGCTTCGACATCATCTTCTTCTGGGTCGCCCGGATGATGATGATGGGCATCCACTTCATGGGCGAAGCGCCGTTCAAGCAGGTCTTCATCAACGCCCTCGTCCGTGACGAGAAGGGCGCCAAGATGAGCAAGTCCAAGGGCAACGTGATGGATCCGCTGATCCTGATCGACGAGCTGGGCTGCGACGCGGTGCGCTTCACCCTGACGGCGATGTCGGGCCAGGCGCGCGACATCAAGCTCTCCAAGCAGCGGATCGAGGGCTATCGCAACTTCGGCACCAAGCTGTGGAACGCCTCGCGCTTCGCCCAGATGAACGAATGCGTCCGCGTCGAGGGCTTCGATCCGGCGACCGTCCAGCAACCGCTCAACAAGTGGATCCGCGGCGAGACGGTCAAGACCGTGGCCGAGGTCACCCAGGCCCTGGAGGCGCCGGCGTTCGACGAGGCGGCCGGCGCGCTCTATCGCTTCGTCTGGAACGTGTTCTGTGACTGGTATCTGGAGCTGGCCAAGCCGATCCTGAACGGCGATGACGCCGCCGCCAAGGCCGAGACCCGCGCCACCGCCGCCTGGGCGCTGGACGTGATCCTGAAGCTCTTGCACCCGGTGATGCCGTTCATCACCGAGGAGCTGTGGGGCAAGACCGCCGAGTTCGTCGGCCCGGCGCGCGACACCCTGCTGATCTCGGCGAAGTGGCCTGAGCTGCCGGCCGAATGGATCGACGCCGAGGCCGAGGCCGAGATCGGCTGGCTGGTCGAGACCGTGGGCGAGATCCGCTCGATCCGCGCCGAAATGAACGTGCCGCCGTCGGCCAAGCCGGCGCTTAGCGTCGTCGGCGCCGGTCCGGAGACCAAGGCCCGTCTGGCCCGTCACCGCGACCTGCTGCTGACCCTGGCGCGCCTCGACAGCGCCCGCGAGGCCGAGGCCGCGCCGGCGGGCTCGGTCCCGATCGTGATGGGCGAGGCGACCGGCGCCCTGGCCATCGCCGACTTCATCGACCTGGCGGCCGAGAAGGCGCGTCTGACCAAGGAAATCGCCGGTCACGCCGGCGAGATCGACAAGGTCAACAAGAAGCTCGGCAACCCCGACTTCCTGGCCCGCGCCAAGGAGGAGGTCGTCGAGGAAAACCGCGAGCGCCTCGCCGAAGCAGAGGCCGCCAAGGCCAAGCTGGAAGCCGCGCTCAGCCGACTGGAGTCGGTGGGGTAGGGACTTTCCAAGGCAGGGCCGTCATCCCGCGCCTTGTGCGCGGGACCCATCTGTCTGCCGCGCGGGCGGAGAATATTCGCGCTCTCAAGCGAAAGCTGACCCACGGGCGCCGCGCATGAAGCGCGGGACGGCGACGTTTGGGAGCGCGTCGCGATCAGGCCGGCCCGTCTAACTTATCAATGATCCCTTAGCGTCAAACGGACGTTTGCATCCGGCTTCGCGCTGTGCTCTCTGGTCGTCGAACGCGCTCGATAGACAAGACGCGACGTCATACCGGGAGAGTATTCATGACCCAGGCCGCCGCCGCCCCCGCCGCCATCCCTTGGCCCGCGATGTCCGTTCAGCAGGCCTACGCCTTGATCACCCAGCCTGGCACGCCGGGCGAGATGGAGGAGATCGAGATCCGGGGGGTGAAGACGCGGGTCTGGAAGAACGCGCCGCCGACCCTTCGCGACACCGTCCTGTTCGGCCGCTCGCACGGCGACAAGATCTTCCTGATCCACGAGGGCGAGCGTGTCAGCTTCGAGGCCTTCTATCGCGCCGTGACCCACATGGCCGCCGAGCTGGAGGCCTTTGGCGTCCAGAAGGGCGATCGGGTGGCGATCGTGATGCGCAACCTGCCCGAATGGCCGGTGGCGTTCTATGCCGGCCTGTCGCTGGGCGCGATCGTCACGCCGCTCAACGCCTGGTGGACCGGGCCTGAGCTGGAATACGGCCTGACGGACTCGGGGGCCAAGGTCGCGATCGTCGACGTCGAGCGCTACGAGCGCCTTGCCGAGCACCTGCACAACTGCCCGGACCTGCAACGGGTCTATGTGAGCCGGTCGAGGGAAGAGATCACCCATCCCTACGTGATCCATCTCGAAAACGTGATCGGCGGCCCCAACGACTGGGCGGGGCTGGACGAGAAGCCGATGCCGACCGTCGCGATCGCGCCCGATGACGACGCGACGATCTTCTATACCTCGGGAACGACGGGCAAGCCGAAGGGGGCCATCGGCACCCATCGCAATATCAACAGCAACATCTTCGCCGCCGCCGCCGCCTCGGCCCGCGCCTTCCTGCGGCGCGGCGAGGCACCGCCCCAGCCCGACCCCAGCCTGCCGCAGAAGGGCTCGCTGCTGTCGGTGCCGTTCTTCCACGCCACGGGCTGTTTCGCGGTGCTGAACCCCTCGCTGTTCGCCGGGGCCAAGCTGGCGATGATCCGCAAGTGGGACCCGGAAAAGGCCATGCAGCTGATCCAGGACGAGAAGCTGACCCAGATGGGCGGCGTCCCGACGATCGCCTGGCAGATCATCGAGCATCCGAACCGCGCCAACTATGACCTCTCGTCGCTCGAGAACGTCGCCTACGGCGGCGCCCCGTCCGCGCCGGAGCTCGTGCGCAAGATCAAGGAAATCTGGCCGAAGTCCTCGCCCGGCAATGGCTGGGGCATGACAGAAACCTCGGCTACCGCGACCTCGAACTCGGCGGAGGACTACGAGAACCGTCCCGACAGCTGCGGCCCGGCCGTGCCGGTCACCGACCTGAAAATCATGACCGTCGATCAGCCCTATCGCGAGCTGCCGATCGGCGAGGTGGGCGAGCTGTGGTGCAAGGGGCCTCAGGTCGTGCGCGGCTACTGGAACAAGCCCGAGGCCACGGCCCAGACCTTCGTCGACGGCTGGGTGCGCACCGGCGACCTGGCGCGCCTGGACGCAGAGGGCTTCTGCTTCATCATCGACCGCGCCAAGGACATGCTGATCCGGGGCGGCGAGAACATCTACTGCATCGAGGTCGAGAACTGCCTCTACGATCACCCGGCGGTCATGGACGCCGCCCTGGTCGGCATCCCGCACAAGACGCTCGGCGAGGAGCCGGCGGCGGTCGTGACCCTGAAGCCGGGCGCGGAAGCCACCGAAGCCGAGCTGCGCGCTTTCGTGGCCGACCGCCTGGCGGCCTTCAAGGTGCCGGTCAAGGTGCTGTTCTGGCCCGAGACCCTGCCGCGCAACGCCAACGGCAAGATCATGAAGAACGAGCTGAAGAAGGTGTTCGTGGAAGGGTAGTTCCGCGTTCCCACGCTGGAGAGACGGGCCCGCATCCGCCGATGCGGGCCCTTTTCGTTAGGCGAAGACCGGAGGCCTGCGGTG
>NZ_SZWJ01000067.1:0-22259 GCF_012184455.1 Caulobacter sp. SSI4214
CCGTGGCCGTGCCCAAGGACGCCGCGGGCGTCGAGGCCCACCTGTTCGCCCTGGAACGCGAGCGCGACGCCATCGGGCCGGTCAACCTGCGCGCCGAGGAGGAGGCCCAGGAATACGCCGGACGCCTGGAGACCATGCGCACCGAACGCGCCGACCTGTCGGGCGCGGTGACCAAGCTGCGAGCCGGCATCGAGGAGCTGAACGCCGAGGGCCGTGAACGGCTCTTGGCCGCCTTCGACGTCATCAACGCCAATTTCCAGACCCTCTTCCAGGCTCTGTTCGGCGGCGGTCAGGCCGAGCTGAAGCTGATCGAGAGCGAAGACCCTCTGGAGGCGGGCCTGGAGATCTTCGCCTGCCCGCCCGGCAAGCGCATGGCCAGCATGAGCCTGATGAGCGGCGGCGAGCAGGCCCTGACCGCCAGCGCCCTGATCTTCGGCGTGTTCCTGGCCAATCCGGCCCCGATCTGCGTGCTGGACGAAGTCGACGCGCCGCTCGATGACGCCAATGTCGATCGCTACTGCAACATGCTGGACGAGATGCGCCGCCGCACCCAGACGCGCTTCATCGCCATCACCCACAATCCGGTGACCATGAGCCGCATGGACCGCCTGTTCGGCGTCACCATGGCCGAGCGCGGCGTGAGCCAGCTGGTCAGCGTGGACCTGAGCACGGCCGAAAAGCTGGTCGCCGCTTAGAAGCCGACCGCCCCCTCCGTCTCGTCGCGTATCCGCGCCGATCCACCTCCCCCGCTTTGCGTGGGAGGAGAAGAGCGCGGTTCCTCCTCACCCGTGAACGGGGGAGGTGGCGCGCTGCGGATACGCAGCGTGACGGAGGGGGCGCTCAGCGACTTAGAAGCCCACCGCCTGCCTGATCGGATTGGCCGGATCGGCCAGCAGCTTCACCGCCATGGCGCACGAGATCACCACCAGCAGCGGCCGGATCAGCCTGGGTCCAAAGCGCATGGCGAGCCTCGAGCCCACCTGGGCCCCGATGAACGCTCCCAGCGCCATGGCCAGGCCCACCGGCCAGATGACCACGCCCTTCAGGACGAACAGGGACAGACTGCCCAGATTGCTGGCGGCGTTGGCCAGCTTGGTGTGGGCCGTGGCCCTCAGCACGCCGTAGCCCAGCAGGGTGACGATCGCCACCATGTAGAAGGCGCCGGCGCCAGGTCCGAAGATCCCGTCGTAGAAGCCGACCAGCGGCGCGACGAAACAGGCGAACGGGATCAACGCCAGGCGCGGCGCGACGTCCTCGCTCTTCAGCGCGCGGGAGAAGCCGAAATAGAGCGCGATGCCGATCAGCAGGATGGGCACGACGGCGCGCAGCAGCTGAGCGGACAACAGGCTGGCGCACAGCGCGCCGCACAGACCCGCTGCGGCGGCGGCCAGCGCGACCGGCAAGGCGGACTTCCAGTCGATCAGCCCGCGCCGGGCGAAGGCGCTGGTCGAGGAGATGGCGCTGACCGCCCCCTGCAGCTTGTTGGTGCCCAGGGCCTGCACCGGCGACAGACCCGCCAGCAGCAGGGCCGGCAGGGTCACGAGACCGCCGCCGCCGGCGATGGCGTCCAGCGCGCCGGCCAGGGCGGCGACCACGAACAGGCCAGCGATGACGTCGAGATGAACCATGGACGGCTCATCGCGCGGATCGCCGTTTCAGGCAAAGAAAAAGGGGCCCCGAAGGACCCCTCGTCTTTTTAGCCCAGAAGGCTGGCCCACTGGTGGGCGCGGGACTGCTTGCTGTTGGTCGTCTTGCCCAGGGCGCGGAGCTCTTCGCGCTCCTTGGCCTTTTCTTCCTTGCGAACCCGCATCTCGGCGGCTTCGAGGGCCTTGCGCTCCTTGCGCTCGGCGCGCTTGGCGGCCATCAGCTCTTCCTCGCGGGCGAGGGCTTCGAGGCGGGCCTTTTCCTTGGCTTCGGCGCGGGCGGCGCGGACGGCTTCCAGTTCGGCGGCGCGCAGCTCCTCACGCTTGTCGAAATCAGGGTCCTGGACGGCGGGCTTTGGCTTGAACTTGGCCAGCATCGCCTTCTTGGCTTCCTGTTGGGCGGAAATACGATCGGCGAATCCGGTGTTCTTCAGGTGCGACATGAATCTTCGTGTTGTTTGGAGGCGGCGGCTCTTAAACCCAGATTGGCGAAAAAATCAATGCGTCATCGGGCTTCGCCGCCTCTTGCCTAGGGGAGGCGGCGTATAAAGAACACACATCAGATAGGGTCGGGTTCCCGCTCGCGGTAGGGCCCGGCGCCCAGGATCGAGGGATCGCGCCGAAATAGAGGCGAGCGGTTTCCGTAGCGGCGAAAAGGCGGAAAAGGAGACGGTTTTGCCCCTCCTTGAAGCCGCGGCCGAAATCCTTAAGTAATACCGTCACTTGCCCTCTGAAGCGCTCACCTTGACGCACCGCGGCGAGGTCTATAGGTTCCGCGCCGATCAAGCCGGCCGGAAAAGCGCCTCGTTTAGGCGCGTCCGCGGCGTTTTCGGACCTGCCGCTTCCCATGCCCAAGGCCGACGAACCGAACGACAAGGCTCTAAGCAGCCTCGACGCTCGGCTCGACGCGTTCGAGGCGAGGGAGGCGGCGGAAAGGCCCGCGAAAGCGGCGACCGAAAGGGCCCAGCAGGACGGTTACCGTCTGCTGGCGGACATGATCGGGGGCGTGCTGGTGGGTCTTGGCTTCGGCTGGCTTCTCGACCACTACGTCCATACGAGCCCCTGGGGCATGGTCGGCGGCCTGCTGATCGGTCTGGGACTCGCGATTTTCTCCGTCGTCCGCAAGGCGACGAAAATGAGCGCGCAGGCGTCGGCGGCCACCTCGCAAGGGACCGACGACGGACACACGGGAGACGGGTCAACCGTCCCCAAGCAGAAGAGAGACTAGGGCCGATGGCCGATCCGATGCACCAGTTCCAGATCCAGAAGATCGTGGAACTGCCCACCGTGACCGTTCCCGGCCTGGGCGCTATCGACCTGTCGATCACCAACTCGGTGGCCGCGATGATTTCGGCCTCGCTGCTGGTCATGGGCTTCTACGCCCTGGCCGCGCGCCGCGCCGTGGTGCCGGGCCGCCTGCAGGCGTTGGGCGAGATGCTGTACGGACTGGTCGACGGCTTGGCCGAGTCGATCATGGGCCACGACGGCAAGAAGTTCCTGCCGTTCGTCTTCACCCTGTTCGCCTTCGTGCTGTTCATGAACATGCAGGGCATGTTCCTGGTCTTCACCTCGACCTCGCAGCTCGCCGTGACCCTGACCCTGGGCCTGATGGTCATCGCCACCGTGGTGATCGTCGGCTTCGCCAAGAACGGCTTCAAGTTCTTCAAGCTGTTCTTCCCGTCGGGCGTGCCGTGGCCGCTGTACATCCTGCTGACGCCGATCGAGATCATCTCGTTCCTGATCCGTCCGATCACCCTGGGCCTTCGTCTGTTCGGCAACATGCTGGGCGGCCACGTGGTGCTCAAGATCTTCGCCGGCTTCGTGATCGCCCTGGGCGGTCTCGGCGTCCTGGGCTGGGCCGGTTCGGCCCTGGCCCTCACCTCCGTCGTCGCCCTGACGGCCCTCGAGTTCATGGTGGCCTTCCTTCAGGCCTTCGTGTTCGCGGTGCTTGCCTGCGTCTATCTCAACGACGTGCTGCACCTCGACAGCCACTGATCACCCTCTAGTCTTTCAACCTACATACCCTTCTCAAGGAGTCTCTATCATGGACGCTGCTGCTGCTAAGTACATCGGCGCTGGTCTGGCCATGCTCGGCATGATCGGCGCTGGCGTCGGCCTGGGCGTGATGTTCGGCAACTACTTCCAAGGCGCCCTGCGCAACCCGACGGCCGCCGCTCAAGAGCGCCCGATGCTGTTCCTGGGCATGGCTCTGACGGAAGCCCTGGGCATCTTCGCCCTCGTCATCGCCTTCCTGATCCTGTTCTCGTAATCCCATCCCCGGGGCGCGGCGCCTTCCCTCGGAGGGCGCGCGCCCCGGATCTCGTCATATTCTCGCGTCGTCCAGGCGCCGGGCGCTTTCGCTCCGCCGGGACAACGCTCTAGCTGAGAGGCGCCTTCGCCCATGGCGACGGAACATCAAGGCACGGTCGAGACGACGGGAGCCCCCCAGAAGCACGAAAGCGGCGGCCTTCCGCAGCTGCAGTTCGAGCACTGGGGCGGCCAGATCGTTTGGCTGCTGCTCATCTTCGCCGTGCTCTACACGGTGCTGTCGAAGGGGCTGCTGCCCCGCGTCAGCGGCGCGATCGAGGAACGCGGCGCCAAGATCGCCGGCGACATCGCCGACGCCCGTCGCATGAAGGACGAGGCCGAGGCCCAGGCTCGCGCGGCCGCCGCCGAGGTCGCCGAGGCGCGCGCCAAGGCCCAGAAGACCGCCGCGGACGCCAAGGCCAAGGCCTCGGCCGAAGCCGCCGAGCGTCAGGCCAAGGAAGAGGCCGTGCTGGCCGAGAAGCTGGCCGCGGCCGAGGCTTCGATCCAGACCGCCCGCGACCAGGCCATGAGCCACGTCCGCGAGGTGGCCCAGGACACCGCCGGCGCGATCGTCGAGAAGCTGACCGGCAAGGCGGCCACGGCCGCCGAGCTGAAGTCGGCGCTGGCTTAAGGGGCTGAAGATGGAACACGAATCCCTGTTCAGCCTGTCGAACCCGGAATTCTGGGTTCTGGTCGCCCTGGTGATCTTCTTCGGCCTGCTGGTCGTTCTGAAGGTCCTGCCGGGCGCGCTGTTCGGCGCCCTGGACGGCTACGCGGCCAAGATCAAGGCCGAGCTCGACGAAGCCCAGCAGCTGCGGGAAGAGGCCCAGGCCCTGCTCGCGGACGTCAAGGCCCAGCGCGAGGAAGCCGAGCGCCAGGCTGCGGGCATGCTGGAAGCCGCCAAGGCCGACGCCCAGCGTCTGGCCGTGGAAGCCAAGGAAAAGCTCGAGGAGCAGATCAAGCGCCGCGCCGAGATGGCCGAACGCAAGATCGCCCAGGCCGAGGCCCAGGCCGCCGCCGACGTCAAGGCCGCCGCGGTGGATCTCGCCGCCCAGGCCGCAGAGGCCGTCCTGGCCGCCCGCCTGGCCGGCGCCGCGAGCGACCCGCTCGCCGACGCGGCCATCAGCCAGCTGGGCGCCAAGCTGCAATAGCGGCCGGCGTCACGGGTAGACAAAAGGAAGGGCGCGGATCGCAAGGTCCGCGCCTTTTTCTTTTGGGCGCCGGTGAGCGGGATTTCCGAATGTTGGCTCGGGGTGGTTAGCTACTCTGGGCTAGGAGAGCGTCCACGGCGTTACGATGAATTTCGAGGTCGCGGTTTAGCGCAAAGCGCTGCTCTTGATCGTCGCGCCAAATGCCAAAGTCAGGCAGGCCGTGTGGATTAGTATTCAGCCGCTTCCACGCCTGAGCCGCCCCAACCAACCGTAAAGATGGACTGAGGCCTTCATCCGTCAGCTCAGCCAACACACCCTCGACAGAACGCGCGAGTGTCGGTTGCCTCTCATGGAGCAGAGTTTGCCACACCTGCCGGAGATGGTGTTCCGCTGCCTGGAGAGCGCTAAGATCGGTCATCAGCCTATCTTCTCGCAACGAAGCTCCGCCGACAAGCGGACGCTTTGTGAGACACGAATGGGTGGGGAGCGGTCGCTTAGTCACGCTCTCTTAGGCGCTCGACCAACGCCTTCGCTTGAGCAAGCGAACTCTTCGAGATCCACCAAGCGCCGATAGTGATCGAGAGCCCCCAGCCAGAGACGGCGATCACCAGGCTCACCAGGAACGCCACTCCCCAGCCACGAGGATGGTGCAGCACGGCGATAGCGGTCGCGATAAGCGCCCACCATTTCGCTGAGTTTAGCCACTCACGGATTAGGTGTTTGGAGGCAGCCATCGCCCGATCGTATCGAGACTAACTGAGGTCCTGCAATGGGTGGTGAATGCAAATCAGGCCGTCGCCCGAAACCGGACGTAATACCCTTGGCCCTCAGGCGACATCGCGAGCATGGCTCAAACATGGTACGCATCCGGTGAGTGCGGCGGCGACTAGGTCCGGTTACCGTTCGAGAGGCTCCTTGCCTCTTCAACGCACGCTCGCAAGCCTTCCATTTCATCGCCATCATCTCGACCAACGGAACGCCCGCTAGTATCGCGTCCTTCGATCCGCCAATGGCCGTTGGATACTTCCTCGATCGAGAACTGCCACCCGGACAATCCTTGGTCACCCATACTCACGCGCGCCATAGCCAACTCCTTCAACGGCTCAAACTAGGCCAGCTTGGCCAACCCAGAAAGCAGGCGCGGCGAGGGTCTGACTAGGGCCGCAAGCGGCCTCGAGCATCTTTCCAGAAAGCCGACCTTCCCGGCGAACGCCGGGATCCAGATCGAGCCCACAGGCGCCCAGGCTTTCGGTCCAGACCGATGTCGCATCATCCCCAGCCGCTCCGGATGAATCTGGGCCCCGGCGTTCGCCGGGGAGATCGATGTGGAGGGTTTCGAGAAAGGCCGCTTTAGCCCCTAACCCGCCTTCGCCATCTTCCGCGCCACGTAGATCTTCACGCGCTTGCGGGTCTTGACCAGCAGGCGCCAGCGGGCCTTGCGCAGGACCATCTTCTCGGTGCGGAGCATCTGCTGCCAGACGACCAGCAGCACTTCCGGCTCGCGGCGCATCAGGCGGCGGATCGGGAAGACCAGCTTGGGGTGACGCTTCTGCCAGCGGATGAACGTCTTGCGGGCCTGGAACGAGTAGCGCAGCACGATCATCAGGCCGATGACCAGCAGCGGCAGGCCCAGGTGTCCGGGCAAGGGCGTCAGCACCGCGCCGGCCAGGATGATCAGCGCGCCGAAGCCGATGGCGATCCAGCGGAACGCGCGAGCGGCCGATTCCCGCAGCAGCAGGGCCAGGCGCGCCCGGCGCCGCAGTCTGTGCTTGATGTCGTCCATGGTCGAGGCCGCGACGTTCACCGCTGGCCTCGCTGCGCCGCGCGCCGCTTGAACGACCGGCGCCAGCGGGCGGCGACCCGCCACCGGCGCGGCGCCACGACGCGCTCGACCCGCAGCGTCTGCTGCCAGGCCACGGCGACCACCTCGGGCTCGCGGCGCAGCAGCCGGCGGATCGGAAAGACCAGCTTGGGATGGGCGTGCTGGAAGCGGACGAAATGCTTTCGCGCCTTGAACGAGTTGCGCAGGATCAGCATCAGGCCGATCACCACGACCGGCAACCCCATCGGTCCGGGCAGGGGCGCGATCAGGAAGCCCGCCACGACGATCAGCGCGCCCAGCGCCACCAGCAATAGACGCAGAACACGCGCCGCCAGGTCATCGGCGGAGCGGCGGACGCGCGGCGAGGCGAACGAAAGGGCGGTCATCGGACGGACAAAACGGGCTGGCGCTTCGCTTGCTCCCTGGAACAGCCAGATCACCCGACGCGCATCCCCGATATGTGGACCCGAGAGGGCGCCGTAAAGGCGCCCTCCGGTCGCACCGGGGGTATGGAGAATGCTATTCAGCCGCCAGTGGCGCCTCGGCCACAGGTTTCCACCTCAACCGGGGCTTGCGGGCCGCCAAGGTCTCGTCGAGGCGCCGCAGCGGCGCGTGGAACGGCGCGCCCTTGAAGCGCTCCGCGTCCCCCGCCTTGGCCGCGCCGGCCAGGACCCGAAGCGCTTCGATGAAGCGGTCCAGCTCCTGCTTGCTCTCGGTTTCGGTGGGCTCGATCAGCATAGCGCCGTGGACGACCAGCGGGAAGTACATGGTCATCGGGTGGAAGCCCTCGTCGATCATCGCCTTGGCGAAGTCGAGCGTGGTCACCCCCGTGCCTTCCAGCCAGCTATCGTCGAACAGCGCCTCGTGCATGCACGGACCGTCCGGGAAGGCCGGGCTCATCACGTCCTTCAGGCGGGCCTTGACGTAGTTGGCGTTCAGGACCGCGTCCTCGGCGACCTGGCGCAGGCCGTCGGCGCCGTGGCTCAGCATGTAGGCATAGGCGCGGACATACATACCCATCTGGCCGTGGAAGGCGCTCATCCGGCCGAAGGCGGTTTCCGCCCCCGCCTCGCCGGCGTGCTCGACCAGCGAGAAGCCGCCCGCGTCATGGACCAGCCACGGGGTGGGGGCGAACGGGGCCAGGGCTTCCGACAGCACCACCGGACCCGCGCCCGGACCGCCGCCGCCGTGCGGCGTCGAGAAGGTCTTGTGCAGGTTGATGTGCATGGCGTCGACGCCCAGGTCGCCCGGCCGCACCCGGCCGACGATGGCGTTGAAGTTGGCGCCGTCGCAGTAGAAATAGGCCCCCGCCGCGTGGGTCAGTCGGGCGATCTCGACGACGTCGCGCTCGAACAGGCCGCAGGTGTTGGGGTTGGTGACCATGATGGCGGCCACGTGGTCGCCGAGCTTGGCCTCCAGGTCCTTCAGGTCGACGCGGCCGTCCTCGGTCTGGGCGATCTCGACGACGGTGTAGCCGACGAAAGCCGCCGTGGCCGGGTTGGTGCCGTGAGCGCTGGTCGGGGCCAGCACGGTCTTGCGGTGGCCGTTGCCGGCCGCCTCGTGGGCCGCCCGGATGGCCAGCAGGCCGCAGAGTTCCCCGTGCGCGCCGGCCTTGGGCGACAGGGCGACGGCGGGCATGCCGGTCAGGGTCTTCAGCCAATGGGCCAGGCGGTCCATCAGCTGCAGGGCGCCCTGCACGGTCGACTGCGGCTGCAGCGGGTGGATGTCGGAGAAGCCCGGCAGACGCGCCATCTTCTCGTTCAGGCGCGGGTTGTGCTTCATCGTGCACGAGCCCAGCGGATAGAGCGCCAGGTCGATCGCGTGGTTCTTCTGCGACAGGCGCACATAGTGGCGCACGGCCTCGGGCTCGGAGAGGCCCGGCAGGCCGATCGGTTCGGACCGCAGCAGGCCGGCCAGGTCGCTCGACGGCGCGGCGGCGTCCGGCAGGTCGACCCCGGTCTTGGTCCAGCCGTTCAGCTCGAAGATCAGGGCTTCGTCCTGCAGTAGGCCGCGACCGCCGGTCAGGGTTTCATGGCCGCCAGCGTCGTTGGCGGTTTCGGGGCGCGTGGGGCGGCCGACGTTGTTCATGCTCATTGGCCCACCACCTTGGTCAGCAGCTTGGTCAGGAAAGTGATGTCGACGTCCAGCGTCGTCTCGGTGGCGGCGACCAGCAGCACGTCGTCCATGCCCGCGCTGGCGTCGAGACGCGAGAACGGCACGCCGAACAGCGCGCCGTGGCTGGCCAGGGTCTCGACCAGTTCGGCCGCGTTGCCCGGGACACGGACCGCGAACTCGTTGAAGAAGCGCGGCGTCAGGATCTCGTAGCCGGGCACGGCCGCCAGGGCGTCGCGAAGGGCCAGGGCCTTCTGGTGATTGAGCGCGGCCAGCTTGCGCAGCCCCACCTCGCCCAGCAGGCTCATATGGATCGAGAACGCCAGGGCGCAGAGGCCGCTGTTGGTGCAGATGTTCGACGTCGCCTTGTCGCGGCGGATGTGCTGCTCGCGCGTCGACAGGGTCAGCACGAAGCCGCGCTTGCCGTCGGCGTCGACCGTCTCGCCGCAAAGGCGGCCCGGCATCTGGCGGACGAACTTTTCCCGACAGGCGAAGAGGCCGACATAGGGGCCGCCGAAGTTCAGGCCGTTGCCGATCGACTGGCCCTCGGCCACGGCGATGTCGGCGCCCATCTCGCCGGGCGACTTCAAGAGGCCATACGAGACCGCTTCGGTCGTGACGACGATCAGCAGGGCGCCGGCGGCGTGGGCCGCCTCGGCGATCTTGCTGACGTCGGTGACCGTGCCGAACACGTTCGGGGTCTGGACGACGACGCAGGCGGTGTCGGCGTCGATCGCGGCGATCACCGCGTCCTCGGCGTCGATGGCCGCTGGCATCCGGGCTGTCTCGACGCCAGCGGCATGGGCCAGGGTCTCGATCGCGCCGACATAGTGCGGATGGACTCCGCCCGACATCACCGCCTTGCTCCGGCGGGTGACGCGGTGGGCCATCATCACGGCCTCGGCCGCGCCGGTCGAGCCGTCATAGAGCGAGGCGTTGGCGACCTCCATGCCGGTCAGGGCCGCGACCTGGGTCTGGAACTCGAACAGGACCTGCAAGGTGCCCTGGGCGATTTCCGGCTGGTAGGGCGTGTAGCTGGTCAGGAACTCCGACCGCTGGATGATGTGGTCGACCGTGGCCGGCACGTGGTGGCGATAGGCGCCGGCCCCGCAGAAGAACGGCCCCTCCCCCGCCGAGCGGTTGCGACGGGCCAGGGCCGTCATCTCGCGCTCGACGTCGAGCTCGCCGGCGAAGCGCGGCAGGTCGACGGGCGCGTCGCGGCGGGCCGAGGCCGGCACGTCGACGAACAGGTCGTCGATCGACTTGACGCCGATCACGCCGAGCATCTCGGCGCGATCTTCGGGGGTCAGGGGGAGGTAGCGCATGTTTTTGTCCTGCTCCCTTCCCCTAGATGGGGAAGGGTGGGGATGGGGTGGCTAGGGCGGCGGGGTCACCCCCAACCCTGCCCTTCCCCCATCAAGGGGGAAGGGTTCTTGTTACAGAGTGCCCAGGTAGGCTTCGTAGGCGTCGCGGTCCATCAGGGCGTCGACCTCGGCCGGGTTGGCGAGCTTGATCTTGGCGAACCAGCCGCCGCTTTCCGGCAGGGCGTTGACGGTTTCCGGGGCGTCCGACAGCTCGGCGTTGCCCTCGACGACGTCACCCGACACCGGGGCGTAGACGTCCGAGGCGGCCTTGACGCTTTCGACGACGGCCAGCTGGTCGCCTTGCTTGACGGTCTTGCCGGCCTCGGGGACTTCCACGAACACCACGTCGCCCAGTTGCTCGGCGGCGTAGGCGGTGATGCCGACGGTGGCCACGTCGCCCTCGACGACGACCCACTCGTGATCCTTGGTGAAACGCATCCTGGTGAGTCCCTTGATTTAGAGTTTGCGGACGTAGCGGTTGGGAACGAACGGGCTGGCGACCACCTCGGCGGCGGCGGCTTTCCCGCGAACGATGACCTTCAACGGGGTTCCGATCGCGGCGTGGGCCGGCGGGACGAAACCGATGGCGATGGGATAGCCCAGGCTGGGGGCGAAGCCGCCGCTGGTCACCTTGCCGATCACGGCGCCGGCCTCGTCAGCAATCTCGGCGCCTTCGCGGGCCGGAGCCCCCTCCAGAACCTTCAGGTTCACGCGGACGCGGGTGAGCTCGCCGGCCAGTTCCTTGGCGATGCGATCCGCGCCGAGGTAGTCGCCGGCCTCGCGGCGCGACTTGCCGACGGCGAAGTTCAGGCCGGCCTCGATCGGCGAGACGGTCTCGTCCAGGTCGTGGCCGTACAGCGGCAGGCCGGCTTCCAGGCGCAGGCTGTCGCGAGCGCCCAGGCCGATCGGTTTGACACGCTCGTCGGCCAGCAGGGTGTTCCACACCCGCTCGGCGGCGTCGGCCGGGACCGAGATCTCGTAGCCGTCCTCCCCGGTGTAGCCCGAACGCGAGACGATGGCGTCGACGCCGAAGGCGGTCAGGGCTCTGGCGTCCATGAACACCATTTCGGCGGCTTCCGGGACGTGGGCGGCCAGAACGGCGGCGGCCTCCGGGCCCTGCAGCGCCAGCAGCGCGCGGTCCTCCAGGCGGGTCACCGTGGCCTCGCCGGCAAGCTCGCGGGCGATGATGGCGTAGTCGTTGTCCTTGCAGGCGCCGTTGACCACCACGAACAGGCCGTCGTCGTCCGGACGCGCGGTCATCAGGTCGTCGATGATCCCGCCCCGCGCGTTCAGCAGCACGCCATAGCGCTGCTTGCCGGGCTTGAGGCCCTGATAGTCGGCCGAGACGACCTTCTCGAAGCTCTTGGCCGGGTTTTCGCCGCGCAGGCGCGCCTGGCCCATGTGCGAGACGTCGAACAGGCCGGCGTGCTCGCGGGTCCAGAGGTGCTCCTTCAGCACCCCGTCCTTGTACTGCACCGGCATGGAATAGCCCGCGAACGGCACCATGCGCGCGCCCGCCGCCACGTGGGCGTCGTACAGCGGGGTCTTCTTCAGATCTTCGGACAAGGAACGGGCTCCAAGCGGGGTCGGCGACGGGACCGGCGTCCGCCGGCAAGTCGCCCCCGCTGTCCCTTTGACCTGAGAGATTCCGGCCTTCCCCCTCTGCTGCTTGGGGTCAGCCTTGCTCCTTCGGCGAGCCGCCTTGTCGGACGGCTACTTTCCAGCGTTCCTAAACCCGCGCGGTCCTTTTGCCTGAGCGTTTCCGGGGCGGTTGCGCCTTCGGCCTCGGGAGCGAATCCCGATGTCTCCCGCTGGGGTCCTGGGCTCTTAGGGCGAGGCGGGGACGAGAGTCAACGACGGAGGTGGCGTCGCGCCCGGCGATTGCGAACAATTGTAGAACATGTCAAAGTTGATATCCTAAAATGGGATATCGACGAGCGACCCACATGGAGGGGACCTTGCCGGCGGAAACTCCGCAACGCCTCGACGTGTTCGAACTGCGCGGCCAGCACGTCATCCTGGATTCCGATCTCGCGCGACTGTTCGCCGTCGAGAGCAAGCGGCTGAACGAACAGGTCAAGCGCAACCCCGAGAAGTTCGAGAACTTCGCCTTCCAAATGACCGCCGCTGAGTTTGAATCTTTGAGGTCGCATTTTGCGACCTCAAACGCGGGCCGAGGCGGCCGGCGCCACCGCCCCTACGTCTTCACCGAGCACGGCGTGGTCATGGCCGCGACCGTGGTGAAATCCGAGCAGGCGATCGTCGCCACGCGCTTCATCATCAACGTCTTCGTCGAGACGCGGCGCAAAGCGCCCGATGGCAGCAACCTTCCAGGGCTGATCGACGCTCGCCGACTGCCCCCGCTGGAGGCACAGGCCCGCGTCACTCTGGCGGGAAAGCTCAACGACGCCCTGGGTCGTGTGTTGGACGCCATCGCCGATCCCGTCGCCCAGACCACCGTCCGCGACGAGGCCAAGGCGCTGGCCGCCGAAGGCCTGGCCAGCCTCAAGGAGTATCTCCGCAAGGCCGGCGTCCAGAACGAGAAGACCCTGGCCGAGGTTCGCAAGCTGCTGGCCGAAGCCGAGGCGTTGGAGGCCGAGACCGCCCTTCGCGCCACCGAGAATCAGCATCGCCAACTGGCCCTGCTGGCCAAACAGCTGCGCCTCGTGCTGGCAGCCCAGCAATATCTCGAGCGCGGCGGCGTCGAGGACCTGCTGGGCGTGCTGAAGGACCTGGAGCGGGCCTAAAGCGCCAGGTCGCCGAACCAGTCGTCTTCCCCGATCGGCGGACCAGGCGGGACGGCGACCTTGCCCTTGCCGTCGGCGACGAGGGCCGCGAGGCGCCCGCCGCTCGGGTCCGAGACCACGCCAGCCAGCACCAAGGCCTGGGCGCGATCGGCCGCGTCGCCTGGCGTCAGGGTCTTCAGCCCCTTGCCCCACTCGGAGAGCCGCGCGCGGATCAAGGCGGCGGCGGTCGGCGAAAGGTCCCGGTCGGCCAGGGTCTGGGCCAAGCTGGTCACCAGACGCTGGCGGACGCGCCGCGTCAGCTCGGCCTGCCGGCCCGTCGCCTTGCCGTCGAAGGCGACGAAGGCCAGGGCCTTATCCAGCAGGCCGTCGACGCCTGGTTGGGCCGGATCGCGGCGTTTGGCCTCGACAAGGCGGTTCAGGCGCGCCGCGGCGAACAGGTCGCTCCAGACCAGATCGGCGGCCACCTCGGCGGCGGCGGGCAGATCGAAGACCGGTCCCTGGCCCAGGGTCTCGATCTCGTAGGCGTGGTCGGTCGATTGCGACTGGCCCGAGCTCAGCAGGTCCAGGGTCTTGTCGGAAAGATCCAGCGCCGCCGGCGCGAGGGTCCGCAGCAGGGCGTCGATGGCGGCGGCCTGGCGATCGGCCGGCACGATCCTGGAGGCCTCGTGGCCGTCGCCCTCGGCGCCGTAGGTGAAGTCGACCCCGCCGACCAGCTTGGCCGTCGCGTCGACCTGATAGCGCTGGAAGATGTAGATCGGCGCGATGACCCGCCTCAGGTCGGCCACCGACGCGCCCTTGGGCAGATTGCCCAGGCCGAAGCGGTCGAGGGCGATCTTGCGCACCGCCATCACGTGGTCCAGCTCGGCCACTGGATCGGAGCCGTTGTCCCACACCGCGCCCAGCGGATGCGGCGTGTCGGCCGCGCGGGCGTCCTCGTCCGAAACATAGCGCAGGCCGTCGGCCTGGCTCTTGTCGGCCTTGGCCTTCAGCCACGCCTTCTCGTCGCTCCCCGCCGGGGCGGGCGCGTACAGCCAGTCGATCACGAACCGGTCCCAGACGCCCACGCCGCGCGCATAGGCGTCGGAGAAGTCCAGCTGGCCGTCCTTGATCGCGATCTTCGGCGCCGGATAGTCCATCACCGAGGCGCGGCCGCCATAGGTGCTGGCGGCGAAATTGTGCTGTAGGCCGATCGAGTGGCCGATCTCGTGCGTGGCCAGCTGGCGCAGGCGCGCCAGGGAAATCTGGATCGGGTCGTTAGACCCGCCCTTGCCAGTCTTGTCGGCGCCTTCCAACCCCTCGAAGATCAGCCGGTCCTGGCGGATGCGCTGCGAGCCCAGCAGCACGTCGCCCTTGACGATCTCGCCCGTGCGCGGGTCGACGACCTCGTGGCCGTAGGACCAGCCGCGCGTCTGGCGGTGCACCCAATTGACGACGTTGTAGCGCGCGTCCAGCGGACTGACGCCCTCGGGCAGCACCTCGACCCGGAACGCGTCGATGAAGCCGGCGGCCTCGAACGCCTGGTTCCACCAACGGCCGCCCTCGATCAGCGCCGAGCGCACCGGCTCGGGCGCGGCGCGGTCGACGTAGAAGACGATCGGCTTCTTGACCGGCGAGCGGGCGGCGGCGGGATCGGTCTTCTCCAGGCGGAAGCGATGGGCCAGCCGATAGACGATCGGCTCGCTCAGCGGCGCGGAATAATCGGCCACCACGTGGCCGATGACCCCGACGCGCGGATCGTTCTGGCGCGGGACGAAGCCCGGCTCCGGCAGGGCCACCAGCGAGTGGTGCAGCACCAATGTGACATTGCGCGGGTCGGGAACGATGCCGCGCACCTCGCCCCCCGGATCGTCGCCGACGAAGGTCTCGACCGCCTCCAGCTCGACGTTCCGGGGAAAGACGTTCACCTCGCCGGTGTCGGCGTAGGAGAGGCCGTCGTTCAGGCGGAAGTCGCCCTGCTTGCTGCGCTTGAGGGTCTTGGCGATCCCCTGGGCGTCGCGGGTCAGGAAGGTGGTGACGTCGACCAGCAGCCGGCCGTCCGGGCCTTGCGCCTCGACGGTGTTGGACCACACGCTGGAGATCGGGAAGGACTCGGCGACCGCCTCGCGCTCGTCGGCCGAGCCGCGCGCGGCCGAAAAGCCCCAGTTCTCGAACTGGGCGACGACCTTGCCGCCCACCTTGCGGAACGCGATGATCTGGGTGTCGCCCGGCGCCGAACGGTCAAGCCCCGTCGGGTTAGAGCCCAGGCCGGCCCGCAGATAGGTCTGGTAGAGATACCGCCCGGCGATCCCGTCCGCGCCCGGCTTGGGCAGCAGCAGGTAGACGCGGTTGTCCTTCCGATCGACGAACACCGGGACCAGGCCGTCCTTGCGCTCGAGACCGGCGGTCAGCTCGGCGAACTTGTCGGTCTGGGGCTTGGCCTTCTCCGCCCAGGCCGGCGCGGCGATGGCGCTGACGCAGACACTCGCCAACAAACTGACGACCACGGACGACTTCATGACCCCTCCCGACACACGCGAAGCGGCGGGACTGTCGGGCGGGTAATGGAGGATTGCAACGGGGCGCCTAAAACGTCTTGGGCAGGCCGGCTTGCTTCAGCACCGCATTGGCCGTGTGCCGGCTTTTCGAGCGCGGCACGATGAAGATCTGTCCGTCCGGCCGCTTCCACTTTTCGTGGCTGCCCTTGCCGCCAGGCACGCGCTCGCATCCGGCGGCGAGCAGGAGGCGAACCAGGTCCGGATAGAAATCTTTCGGCATATGGCGGGTCTCGATTTCTTAGATCTGAGAACAGCCTATCGCGTTTCGATTCGAGCTAGAGGGCCGTTTGGGTAGCCGCTACGCGACCGCCAACTCGATCGTTCCGTGCGCACGTATTTCCAGTGGAACCCTCCCCTTGATTCCCAGATTTTCGGAAAGGAGTTCCGGCGCTAGCGTGCTCACCAGATCGACAAATTCCGGCAATGTGCTCGCCTCGACAACGAGCCCCGGAATATTGCTCGACGAAGTCCAGACGCCGGCTTCGGCATCCCATTCCGCCGCGACATGGAAGACACTGTCGGCCATGTTCAGATGATGCACGCGCTTGCGACCAACGCCAAGGCCTTCGTTACATCCGCTCCGGTGCTTCGATGCCCAGCAGGTCCAGGGCCAGTTCCAGCTGACGCAGGGTGGTCTGCGCCAGCGACAGGCGGGAGGCGCGGAGGTCTTCGGTGTCGGCGCTGACGATCGGGCAGGCGGCGTAGAACTTCGAGAAGGCCTGGGCCAGCTTGTAGGCGTGCTCGGCCACGAAGTTCGGCGCCTTCTTGTCGTAGGCCTCGCTCAGCGCGCCCTCGAAGGCGTCGAGCAGCATGGCCAGGTCGCGCTCGGCGGGCTCGTGGATCACGATCCGGCCCGCCGTGGCGCCAGCCTCGGCCGCCCGTCGCAGCACGCTCTTGATGCGCACCGACTGGTACAGCAGATAGGGGCCGGTCTTGCCCTCGAAGCTGGTGAAACGGTCGAGGTCGAACACGTAGGACGTGCCGCGGAAGTTCTGCAGGTCGGCGAACTTCAGGGCCGCGACGCCGACCTTGTGGGCGGTGTCCTCGAACTGCTCCTCGGAAAGCTCGGCGCCCAGGCCGGCTTCGCGCAGGCGCTCGCGGGCCTTCTCGCGGGCCATCTCGATCAGGTCGTGCAGCTTCAGGACGCCGCCGGCGCGGGTCTTGAAGGGCTTGCCGTCCGTGCCGTTCATCGTGCCGAAGCCGATGTGCTCCAGCGCGCCCTCGGCGGCGTAGCCGGCCAGATAGGCGGCGCGGAACACGGTCTCGAAGTGCAGGGCCTGACGCTGGTCCACGCAATAGAGGATCAGGTGCGGGTCGAACGACTTGCGACGGTCCAGGATGGTGGCGAGATCCGTCGTGCCGTACATGGCCGAGCCTTCCGACGACACCACCAGCAGCGGCGGCACGTCGTGCTTGTCGCCCTCGCGGGCCACGCGGACGATGCGGGCGCCCTGGTCCTCGACCAGCAGCCCCTTGTCCTCCAGCTGGCGGACCATCGGCTCGATCAGGTCGTTGACGTCGCTTTCGCCCTTCCAGAGGTCGAAGTCGACGCCCAGGGCGTGGAACTCGCGCTCCAGCGCCACGCGGCTGACCTTGACGAAGTGACGCCACAGCAGGCGATAGCCGAAGCGGCCGTTCTGCAGCTCGGCCGTGGCCTTGCGGGCCCGCTCCTTGAACGCCGGATCTTCCTTCTGGCGCAGCGAGGCGGCCGGATAGATGCGGTCGAGGTCGGCCAGGGTGATCCGGCTTTCGAACTCGGCCATCACCTTGGCTTCGTCGGCGGCCGAGAAGCCGCGCGGGGCTTCCGGCAGCTTCTCCATCAGGGCGTTGATGAAGGCGTCCTCGTCCATGATGGCGCTGATCAGCAGCCCCATCTGGAAGCCCCAGTCGCCGAAGTGGGCGTCGCCCACCACGTCGTCGCCCCGGAAGCGATAGAGGCGCTTGACCGACTCGCCGATGATCGAGGCGCGCAGGTGGCCCACGTGCATCGGCTTGGCCACGTTGGGGCCGGCATAGTCGACCAGCACGCGGCGCGGCTGCTCCAGCAGCTGGGCGCCGACGCGCTCGTCGGCGGCGATCTCGCGGACGCGAGCCGACAGGGCCTCGTCGCTGACGCGCATGTTGATGAAGCCGACGCCGGCGATCTCCACCGAGGCCAGGCGCGGGTCGCCCTTCAGGATGTCGACCACCTGAACGGCGATTTCGCGCGGATTGCGCTTGGCGCTCTTGGCCGCCGCAAGGGCGCCGTTGCATTGGAAATCGGCCAGGTCGGGCCGGTCGGAGGCCGTGACGCGTCCGAACTCGGGAGGCAGTCCGGCGGCCTGGAAAGCGGCCGCGGCCGCCTCGCTCAGGGACCGCTTCAAATCGTTCATTGCTTGGTGGAAGTCCCTGCTTGGGTTTGACCCGCTTGCCCGGCCTGCTGGGCTTGGGCGGTCTGGCCGGCGTTGACGCGGAAGCGCTTGCCCTCACGGTTGAAGGCGGCCATTTCCGGCGTCACGTCGAAGCCGATCAACACCTCGAAATTGCCGCCGCTGACCTTGGCGTCGGCGCGCGGAATGGTGATCTGCTCGATGGTGTCGCGGGCGTAGGTGCGGTCCTGGCCGGGGGCGAAGGTCACCGGCAGGTCGAAATATTCCTTGGCGATCACCGACTGGTTCCGCTCGGTCACGGCCACCCAGTAGCGATAGTCGTGCTTCTCGCCCTCGGCCTTGGGGCCGCGGCCCAGCTGGAACAGCAGCTCGACGCGGATCTTGATCGGCTCGTCGCTCTTGTAGGCGCAGCCCGAGGAAATGTTCTGGATCTCGCCGGTGAAGCCGGCCTGGGACGCCGATTCCTTGCCGCCCGCGAACTCGATATAGCGGCTGGCGTCGTACAGCACCTTCACATAAGGGCAGGGGCCGGCGTTGCGCAGCTGGGGCAGCGGCGCCTTGGGCTGGTTCCACTCCTCGTCGCGCTTCTTCTTCTTGCCGGCCTCGTCGTCGTCGCCCTGCCCGCTGCTCGGACCGCCGCGCCCGCCCCGCTGGGCGTGAACAGTCGTCGCCGTCGCGGCGAGCGAAACGGCCATCAGGGCGCTGAGGGCGAGCGTGAAGGTGCGGCGCATGAAACGTCCGGTTCGAGAAAGAAGGAGCCAAGCGGGACCATGGGAGCCCATCGGCGTCATGCAGCCTGATAAAGGCATATGCGTGACGTCGCAACGACGCAGACTCCTGGCGCCCGGCGGCCGGACCCACTAGGTTCCGCGCCATGAACGCCCCCGCGCCCGTCCGCCGCCCGATCTCGCTCGTCCTGGCCAGCCCGCGCGGCTTCTGCGCCGGGGTCGATCGCGCCATCCAGATCGTCGAGCGCGCCGTCGAGAAGTTCGGCGCCCCGGTCTATGTGCGCCACGAGATCGTCCACAACCGCCACGTGGTCGACCGGCTGAAGGCCCTGGGCGCGGTGTTCATCGAGGAGCTGTCCGAGGCCCCCGACGACCGCCCGGTCGTGTTCTCGGCCCATGGCGTGCCCAAGTCGGTGCCCGCCGAGGCCCAGTCGCGCCAGATGATCTATCTGGACGCCACCTGCCCGCTGGTCTCCAAGGTCCATGTCGAGGCGCAGAAGCATTACGACGCCGGCCGCGAGATCGTTTTGATCGGCCATGCCGGCCACCCGGAAGTCATCGGCACCATGGGCCAGCTGCCCGAGGGCGCGGTCACCCTGATCGAGGACCTCAAGGACGCCGCCGCCTGGGAGCCGAAGAACGCCGCCAACGTCGCCTTCCTGACCCAGACCACGCTGTCGGTCGACGACACGGCGGACATGGTGGCCCTGCTGCGCGAACGCTTCCCCGGCATCGCCGCGCCGCACAAGGAAGACATCTGCTACGCCACGACGAACCGCCAGGACGCGGTCAAGCATCTGGCCGAGCAAACCGAGCTGGTGCTGGTGGTCGGGTCGAGGAACTCGTCCAATTCGGTGCGCCTGAAGGAGGTCGGCCTGAAGGCCGGCGCCTCCGCCGCCCATCTGATCGACGACGCGGCGGGGATCGACTGGACCTGGTTCGACGGCGTGTCGCGCGTGGGCCTGACGGCCGGCGCCTCGGCTCCGGAGGACCTGGTGCAGGGGGTCATCGACGCGATCTCGGCGCGGTTCGACACGACCGTCGAGGAACTGGTCGAGGCGCGGGAGACGATCACGTTCAAGCTGCCGAGGTTGCTGACGGCCTGAGAGCAGATGTCGACATCGTTCTTGGAAGAGTGGGGAGCCCAACTCGAGAAGGCCGAAGCCTTGGTTCTCGCCACCGACCCAGCCGAAATCGCCGAGCTGGAAGCGCAGTTTGGGCTAAGCCAGCTCATTGCCGTGGCGCATATTATCGAGTCCACGGACTGGGGCGTCGAAACTTTTCCGCAGTTTCAGAACGGCGCCGGCGCCTTTGGGGATCGACTAGAGGCGCTGCGGACGCACTGGGACAACTGGAAGCGTGCCTGATCGAGCCCTACCTTCCGCAGCCTGCCTCGCCTAGCCCCCTTGACCGCCAGCGCCCGCTCCCGCATCCCCGCGTCATGGCCGTCTATACCGACATCACCGACGAAGAACTCGAAGCCTTCCTGCGGGGCTATGACCTGGGCGCGCCGCTGGCGTTCAAGGGCATCGCCGAGGGCACGGAGAACTCGAATTTCCTGCTGGAAACCGAGAAGGGCCGTTACATCCTGACGGTCTACGAGCGGCGGGTGAAGGCCGAGGACCTGCCCTATTTCCTGAACCTGCTGACCTGGCTGGCCGATCGGGGCTATCCCAGCGCCCGGCCGATCCCGACCCGTCAGGGCGCCACCCTATCGACCCTGCGCGGCAAGGCCGCCGCCATCGTCGAGTTCCTGCCGGGCCTGTCGGTGCGCCGGCCCACGGCCGCCCACTGCCGCGAGGCCGGCGAAGGCCTCGCCTGGCTGCACCTGGCGGGCGAAGGCTATCCCGGCCGCCGCGCCAACGACCTGGGCCAGGCGTCCTGGTCGCCGTTCTTCGCCAAGCACCGCAAGGCCGCCGACGACCTGAAGCCGGGTCTGGCGGCGACGATCGACAACGACCTGGCGCAGCTGGCCCTGATGTGGCCGCGCAACCTGCCCGCCGGGACGATCCACGCCGACTATTTCCCCGACAACGTGTTCTTCAAGCCGGACGGCAGGTTCGCCGCGACGATCGACTTCTACTTCGCCTGCGAGGACGCCTACGCCTACGACGTCGCGGTGATGCTGAACGCCTGGTGCTTCGAGCCCGACGGCAGCTTCAACATCACCGCCGCCAAGGCCCTGCTGAACGGCTACGAGCGTCGACGGCCGCTGAGCCCGGCCGAGAAGGAAGCCCTGCCGATCCTGGCGCGCGGCGCGGCGCTGCGCTTCTTCCTGACCCGCCTGGCCGATTGGGGCGCGACGCCGGCCGGCGCCCTGGTCAAGCCGAAGGATCCGCTGGAGTACGAGCGCAAGCTGGCCGTCCATCGCGAAGGCCTCGTGCTGTTCTGATGACGCCCAAGGTCACGATCTACACGGACGGCGCCTGCAAGGGGAATCCGGGCCCGGGCGGCTGGGGCGCCATCCTGTTCTACGGCGACAAGAAGAAGGAAATCAGCGGCGGCGAGGCGGGGACGACCAACAACCGCATGGAGCTGATGGCCGCGATCCAGGCGCTGGAGCTGCTGAACCGGCCCTGCAAGGTCGAGCTGCACACCGACAGCCAGTACGTCATGAAGGGCATCCAGGAGTGGATCCGGGGCTGGAAGGCGCGCGGCTGGAAGACCGCCGACAAGAGCCCGGTCAAGAACGACGACCTCTGGAAGCGTCTCGACGCCGCGCGCGAGCGGCACGACGTCGACTGGCGCTGGGTCAAGGGGCACGCCGGCCATCCGCTGAACGAACGCGCCGACGCCCTGGCCAACGAAGGCCTGCGCAAGGCCAATCCGCGCTTTATCTAGAGCCGCCCCGGCTCGGCGCCCTCCGCGAACGGCAGGCCTTCGTCGGCCCAGCCGGTGATCCCGCCGATCATCAGCTTCACCGGCCGGCCCAGCCGGGCCAGCTTCAGCGCCGCGCGGTCGGCGCCGTTGCAGTGCGGGCCGGCGCAATAGACGACGAACAAGGTGTCTCGCGGCCAGGCCGCCATCCGCTCGGCGGTCATCTCGGCGTGGCGCAGGTGAATGGCGCCGGGCACGTGGCGGCGGGCATAGGCCTCCGGCTGGCCCACCACGTGCAGCAGAACGAAGTCGGGCTCGCCGCCCCGCAGGGCCTCGGCGACGTCGGCGCAGTCGGTCTCCAGCGACAGGCGGGCGGCGAAGTGGGCGGCGGCCTCCGGGGACGGCGCGGCGGGGATTTCGGATACGACGCTCATTTCGGCCTCCGTTGATGACGCCGACAGACTTGCCCGAGAGCGGCCCCCGGCGTTAGCTGGCGAAATCGACATTGACCGTAAAGATCATGCCAAACACGCATCGCCCGGAGCGTCCCCTCGTCGTGGCCCTGGCCTATGACGGCCTGTGCACCTTCGAATATGGCGTGACCGTCGAGCTGTTCGGCCTGCCCCGCCCGGAGATGGGCCCCGGCTGGTACCGCTTCGCCACCG
>NZ_SZWJ01000068.1:0-22231 GCF_012184455.1 Caulobacter sp. SSI4214
GACCGCCGAACGGCGGTGGAGGGGGACAGCGCGGGGCTTGCCGAATCATGACCAGCCCCCTCCGACACGGCGCGCTTCGCGGCCGCGCCACCTCCCCCAAGAGGGGGAGGAGAGAAAAGCGCCGGCTAAACCCTCTCCGCCGCCCGCTTCGCCGCCTCGACCCGCTCATCCATCGCCTTGCCGTAAAGCGTGCTGATCCGCTCCAGGACCTTCGGCGGCGCCAGCTCCGGCCGCCCCGAATTGAACGGCGGGGCCGGGGCGTATTCCACGGCCAGCTGGATGCCCTGGGCCACGTCGTCGCCGGCCAGCTCGGCGACCATGGTCAGGGCGAAGTCGATGCCCGCCGTGACGCCGCCGCCGGTGATGTAGCGGCCGTCGCGCGCCACCCGCGCCGCGTCGGGGATCGCGCCGAACAGCGCCAGCTGATCGCGCCACGCCCAGTGGCAGGCCGCCCGCTTGCCCTTCAAGAGCCCCGCCGCGCCCAGCACCAGCGAGCCGGTGCACACCGAGCAGACATATTTGGCCCCGTCGGCCAGGCGGCGGATTTCGGAGATGAAGTCGGGGTCGCCCATGGCCGCCGTGGTCCCGAAGCCGCCCGGCACGATCAGCACGTCGCAGGCCTGGATGTCCGACAGCTTGGGCAGGCGGGCGAAGACCAGGCCGTCGGCCTCGATCTCGCCGCCCGCCAGGCTGGCCACGGTCACGGTCGCGCCGGGCAGACGGCACAGGATCTGGTGCGGTCCGGTGAAGTCCAGATGGGTGACGTCCGGAAACAGGGCGATCACGATTTGAAGAGTCTGCCGCATCGAAAATCTCCGTCACGATTGACGGGCAGAACATGGTTCAGTTAGCGTCTGGCTGAAATGACATAGTTCCCACGGAAACCGCCACCGGAGGTTCCATGCCCCGCGCGATCGGCTTTCTCGTCTATCCGGGCTTCCAGCTTCTGGACGCCACCGGCCCCATCGCGGCGTTCGAGATCGCCGGGCGGTTCTCGCCGGGCGCCTATTCGCTGCATTTCCTGTCGCTGCGGGGCGAGCCGACCCCCAGCTCGTCCGGCGTGACGATCCACACGACCGCCCTCGCCGACGCGCCGCGCCTCGACACCCTGCTGATCTCCGGCGGGGACGGGGTGAAGGTTCCGGCCACCTGTCCCGAGACCCTGGCCTTCGTCCGCGAGGCCGGCCGCCAAGCGCGCCGCGTCGCCTCGGTGTGCTCGGGAACCTATGTCCTGGCCGAGGCGGGCCTCCTTCACGGCAAGCGCGCCACCACCCACTGGAGCCGGACCAAGGACTTCCAGCGCCGCTATCCCGACATCCGGCTGGAGCCCGACCGCATCTGGATCCAGGACGGTTCGGTGTGGAGCTCGGCCGGCATCACCGCCGGCATCGACCTGGCCCTGGCCATGATCGGGGCCGACGAGGGCGAGACGATCGCCCGCCGCACCGCCCAGCAACTGGTCGTCTACCACCACCGCCCGGGCGGCCAGTCGCAGCATTCGGCCCTGATCGACCTGCGCCCCGGACGCTTCGACGCCCTGCTGTCCTGGGCCCGCCAGAACCTCTCGGAGCCCCTGTCGGTCGAGCAATTGGCCGAGCGCGCCGGGATGAGCCCGCGCAACTTCGCCCGCCAGTTCGCCCAGGAGACCGGCGTCACCCCGGCCAAGGCCGTCGAGCGCCTGCGGGTCGAGGCCGCCCGCGCCCTGCTAGACAGCGGCCCGCTGCAGATCGAGGACGTGGCGCTGGAAACCGGCTTTGGCGACGGCGAACGGATGCGCCGCGCCTTCATCCGCGCCTTCGGCCAGCCCCCCCAGGCCCTGCGCCGCGCCGCCCGCGCCGGCTGATCGCTTGGTTTCGGCTGACACACGCGCGAAACAATGCTTGGAAACGTTGGGTGGACGCTAAGGACTCAACCTTCACCCGGAGAAGAGCATGACGACGAAGAAACTGCTGGGCGTCTCCGCCGTGGCCGCGGCCGCCCTGGCCCTGACCGTACCGAGCCTGGCCAGCGCCAATCCGCACCACCGTCCGGGCCCCGATCACCATCGTCCGCACAAGGTCCGGATCTGCAAGGTCGAGCGTCGCGGTCACCACCGCGTCCGCGTCTGCCACTGGGAGCGCCGCTAGGGCGCCCGAACGGTCCAGTCCGAGGCCATGCTCTATCTCGCGATCAAGGCCGCCGTCTCGGGCGTCATCGTCGCCGCCGTCGCGGAGATCTCCAAGCGCTATCCCGGACTGGGCGGCCTGGTCGCGTCCCTGCCGCTGGTTTCGGTGCTGGGCATGATCTGGCTGTGGCGCGACACCCACGACCCGGTCCGCCTGGCCGACCACGCGACCGGGACCTTCTGGTTCGTGCTGCCCTCGCTGCCGATGTTCCTGCTGATCCCGGTCCTGCTGAAACGCGGCGCGCCCTTCTGGGCCGCGCTGACAGCCGGCTGCGTCCTGACCATGGCGCTCTACGCGGCGATGGTCTGGGCCGGGCCGAAGGTGGGGCTGAAGCTTTAAAGCGTCGCGCGATCCTTCCACCTCGGGTCGTCGACCAAGTCCCCCGAATGCAGCGCGCCGTCGATCGCCCGGTCGCGCCAGGCGACAGTGCTGTCGTAGATGTCGGCCGCCAGATCGATTTCGGAGATCAGCAGGCCTTCCGTCTCGGGCTCCAGCGCGCCGGTGATCACCCCGTCAGGCCGCACGAAGAACGACGGCCAGCAGCTTCTCGGCGCCGATGAGTTGGGACAGCTGATCCACATGTTGTTGTTCGAAGCGGCCGCGATCATGCCGGCCGGCATGGTGATGGCTGGCAGGGAGGTCCCACCGGTCAGGTGATGGGCGCCGACCCAGGCCTCCATGGCCGCGAACCGCTCTTCCGACAGCCCGCCGGCGTGGAAGCCGTGGAACATCAGCCGCGCGCCCCGTCGATGATAAGCCCGATAGAGCTCGGGATAGCGGTAGTCGTGGCAGATCAGGACACCGCATCGCACGCCCTTGATGTCGAAGACGGCGAAATGGTCTCCGGAGGAATAGTGCGCGAGATCGCCGGTCAGGCCGGCGGGGTCGCCGGCGCAGAAGCGCTTGTCGTAGCGGTCGACCAGCGCGCCCGAGGCGTCGATCACATAGGCGCAGTTGTGGGGCTTGTGATCGCCGGACAGCCGATGGGCCGAGCCGACCACCATCCAAAGCCGCAGCTCGCCCGCGAGCGCCATCACCCGCCGCGCCGCCGCCTGGAGCCTGGGCCAATCGAAACCGTCGAACCCCTCGAAATCGACGCCGGCGTAGCCGGAAAGCGCCGCTTCCGGGAAGTGGACGACATCCGCGCCCGCCGCGCGCGCCTGGCGCAACAGCCGTTCGACGGCCGCCAGATTGGCGTCGATATCCGCCGAGACGGCGAACTGGGCCGTGGCGACGCGAAGCTTCACGCCCCCCGCTCCGTCCGACGGGCGGGACGCGGCTTGGATAGCGGGTCGAGACGGTCGTGGGACATGGGGACTCGCGCGGCCAGGACGCCGCGATCATCGGGGCGGGCGGCCCCGCGTGGCAAGACGGATCTCGGCCTTGACCGCCCTGCCCTCCCGGCGTCTGATCGCTGATAACAAGACTATCCGGAGGGACGACCCATGGCCGCCGAGGGCCGCAAGAGCATCTTCATCACCGGCGCGGCCAGCGGCATCGGCCGCGCCAGCGCCCAGCGCTTCGCGCGCGCCGGCTGGTTCGTGGGCCTGTCCGACATCGACAAGGCCGGTCTGAAGGCGACGCAGGATAGCCTGGGCGCCCAGAACGCCTCGGTCCACGTGCTGGACGTCCGCGACCGCGAGGGCTGGGAAAACGCGCTCGGCGAATTCGGCCGCGAAACGGGCGGCAAGGCCGACGTGCTGCTGAACAACGCAGGCGTCGCCCGCTTCGGGGTGCTGGAGGACCTGTCCGACGCCGACTGCGACATCCAGATCGACGTCAACATCAAGGGCGTGGTCAACGGCGCGCGGGCGGGCCTGCCGCTGCTGAAGGCCGCGGGCGGGCGGCTGATCAACGTCGCCTCGTGCGCGGGGCTATACGGCTCGCCGAAGCTGGCGGTCTATTCCGCCACCAAGTTCGCGGTGCGCGGCCTGTCCGAGGCGCTGGACATCGAGTACGCCGCCCACGGCGTCAGCGTCGCCTGCGTCATGCCGTGGTTCGTCGAGACGCCGATCCTGAACGCCGGAGCGTCAGGCACGAACGAGCAGATGGCCGACGCGCTGCGCAAGGGCGGGCTGGAGGTCTATCCGGTCGAGGACGCCGCCCAGGTGGTCTGGGACGCCGCCCACGGCAAGGCGCTGCATTACTTCGTGGGCAAGCGGGCCAAGCAGATGCGCTTCGCCACCAGCCACATGCCGGGCGCCGTCAGGAAGCAGCTCCGCTCCCAGCCCCTACTGTCGTCTTGAGGCCTTCCAGCGGCGCGCGCTCCGACGAGACCGAGATGGCCTTGGACGCCGGCTTATCGGCGGCCGGGATCGTGGTCTTCACGGGGGTGAGCGCGGCCGGGGCGGCCTTCGGCGCCGGAGCGGCGGGGGCGGAGGCCGGCTCGGACACGGGACCGATGGGCCCGCCCTGTCCGCCCGCGGCCGTCGCCGGATCCGCGCGACCGATCGCGCTGGCCGCGTAGATCACCGGCGGCTTGCCGTCGGCCGTCAGGCTGGCGATGTCCGACGGCGCGATGTCGTCGGCGGTCGGCGCCTGCCCACCGGTCGCGGCGCCGTGACGCCCGAAGCGATAGAAGATGTGCATCCCCACCTGGGCCACGCGCAGCAGGCGCGGCCCCCAGCCCGGCGACACGGCCAGGGTATGGAAGTGGGTGGCCGAACCGATCTGGTTGGCGATGTCGCCCGAAAGGGCGCGGGCGGCGATCTTGCGCGCCCGGTTCCACGCGCCGAGGTCGCGGGTGTGGCGCATCGAGCCGTCACAGGCGAAGCTGAACTGGCAGCCGGTGCGGTTATAGGCGCCCTGGAACACCACGCCGCAGATCGACTTCGGGAAGGCCGGGTGGCGAACGCGGTTCATGACCACCTGGGCCACGGCGGCCTGGCCGCTGGGGGTCTCGCCCCGCGCTTCGTAATAGACGGCGTCGGCCAGGCACTCCAGCTCGCGCGAGCTTTCCAGGGCGTTGCCCAGCTGGAACGGCGAGGCGGCGGCCGGGGCGAAGCCGGCGGACCCGAAGCTGGCCCGCAGCATCAGGGGGCCCGAACGGCCGCTCTGGCCGGGCAGCAGGTTGGCGCCGGCGCCTTCGAGACGCGCGGCCAGCATCTGGGTCTGGCGGTCGCGTTGATCGACGGCGGCGAACAGATAGGGATCGTGACGCTTGGCCACGGCGAGCGCGCCGGGGTCCATACGCGTAGAAGCGCTCAGCATGGCCGCGTCGGAGAAGTCCCCCGAAGCGCCTTCCGCCAATCGGGCGACGCGGGCGTGGGTGGAGGCCGTGTGGGCCAGGCCACCGAGAAGGTAAACGCCGCCCAGGGCCAGACCCGTCGCGGATCCGACCAATACGGCGCCGACCAGCCCGCGCGCGTCCGCGCGCGTCTGCGACTTGATATACAAAACTCGTGTCCTGCGCGGCGAGGGCGCACCGGCCCCCCGACAAAATCGCCCCGAAAGCCCCCGGAAAACACTGGCGGGAAGCCCTTCGAAGCGGAGGATCGGCCGTATCACGCTGTGGCCAGGATCCTGCGTATCGCGGCTTATGACGTATCCATGACCGACTCGCAAGCACCCAGGGCGACGCGAGGCGGCTCGTGCGGGAAAGCGTCGCACGGTCGAACCGGGTAACGCCTTGAATCCTGGCGAAAAGCCGCAAGATCGAAATCGTCGTTTTTTTGTGGTCGCCAAGGCCTCGCCAAGCCTCTGTTCAACCGAGCGTGGCGGAACCTCGGCGTCCACCTGCCGTTACTCGACGAGGTCACGACCCTTAACGCAAGAGCGCCGAAATGAACCTCCGATCGACTCTGAGCACCGCCCTTCTGACGGCGGTCTGCGCCCTCACCCTCGCCGCCTGCGGACACGGCATGGAGCAGCGCGCGGCCAGCGGCGCCGTGGCCGGCGCCGTTGTCGGCGGACCGGTCGGCGCGGCGGTGGGCGCCACCGCCGGCGCCGTGGTCGACACGGCGGCCAAGCCGAAATAGGCGGGTCCGACGCGCCCGGCCCAGGGAACACCGCCAGGCGCGTCACGCCTCGGCCCGGCGCGTCACGCTCGGAACGCGTCCAGTATCGGAGCGGGAGCCTTCGTCGAGGCCGCCGAAATATGCCCGCCCGCTCGTTGATCGCCAGACCAACGACCCGGAGACGTTGCGCGACCCAAGGGCGCGAAGAATTCCTACCGCCACCCTGCTGCCATCCTCCGTCAGCAGGCCCCCTAGCCTTCGCGGACAGGCGCTCCTAATTTGGAGCCATGGCCCGCACCCCGTCCGATGGCGTTTCCGACGTCTCCACGCCCTTCGTCTTCGACGCGACCGGCGATGTCGTCGCTGACGTTTCGGCCGGCGTCATGCCCATGCTCTGGACCCCGCACCGCCCCGCGCGGCCGGACAAGTCCGAGGGCGGCAAGAAGTTCAAGCTCGTCTCCGACTACCAGCCCGCCGGCGACCAGCCGACCGCCATCGCCGAGCTGGTCGAGGGGGTCGAGCGCGGCGACCAGGACCAGGTGCTGCTGGGCGTCACCGGCTCGGGCAAGACCTTCACCATGGCCCAGGTCATCGAGCGCACCCAGCGCCCGGCCCTGATCCTGGCCCCGAACAAGACCCTGGCCGCCCAGCTCTACAGCGAGATGAAGTCGTTCTTCCCGGAGAACGCGGTCGAGTACTTCGTCAGCTATTACGACTACTACCAGCCGGAAGCCTACGTGCCCCGGACGGACACCTATATCGAGAAGGACTCGTCGATTAACGAGCAGATCGACCGGATGCGCCACTCGGCCACCCGGGCGATCCTGGAGCGCGACGACGTCATCGTCGTGGCCTCGGTCAGCTGCATCTACGGCATCGGCTCGGTCGAGACCTACACCGCCATGACCTTCACCCTGGAGGTCGGGCAGCGGGTCGACGAGAAGCAGCTGATCGCGGACCTCGTGGCCCAGCAGTACAAGCGCAACGACCAGGCCTTCGAGCGCGGCACGTTCCGCCGGCGCGGCGACACCATCGAGATCTTTCCCGCCCACTACGAGGACCGCGCCTGGCGCGTGACGATGTTCGGCGACGAGGTCGAGGCGATTGCCGAGTTCGACACCCTGACCGGCAAGAAGACGTCCGACCTCGAGATGATCAAGGTCTACGCCAACAGCCACCACGTCACCCCGCGCCCGACCCTTCGCCAGGCGATCGTCGAGATCAAGAAGGAGCTGAAGGCGCGCCTCGACTGGCTGGTCGCCAACGGCAAGCTGCTGGAGGCCCAGCGGCTGGAGCAGCGCACGACCTTCGATCTGGAGATGATCGAGACCACCGGCTCGTGCGCCGGCATCGAGAACTACAGCCGCTATCTGTCGGGCCGCAAACCCGGCGAGCCGCCGCCGACCTTCTTCGAATACATCCCCGACAACGCCCTCCTCTTCACCGACGAGAGCCACCAGACGGTTCCGCAGATCGGCGCCATGTACAAGGGCGACCGCAACCGCAAATGGACGCTCGCCGAGTACGGCTTCCGCCTGCCCTCCGCCCTCGACAACCGCCCCCTCAAGTTCGAGGAGTGGGACGCGATGCGGCCGCAATCGGTGCACGTTTCCGCCACCCCGGCCGCCTGGGAGCTGGAGCGGGCCGGCGGCGTCTTCGCCGAGCAGGTGATCCGTCCCACCGGCCTGATCGACCCGCCGGTCGAGGTGCGCCCGGTCTCCAAGGACGGCGCCTCCCAGGTCGACGACGTGGTCGACGAGATCCGCCAGACCATCGCCAAGGGCTACCGCACCCTGGTCACCGTGCTGACCAAGAAGATGGCCGAGGACCTGACCGAGTACCTGAACGAACAGGGTATTCGCGTCCGCTACATGCACAGCGACGTCGACACGATCGAGCGCATCGAGATCATCCGCGACCTGCGTCTCGGCCACTTCGACGTGCTGGTCGGCATCAACCTGCTGCGCGAGGGCCTCGACATCCCCGAATGCGGCCTGGTCGCCATCCTCGACGCCGACAAGGAAGGCTTCCTGCGCTCGGAGACCTCGCTGATCCAGACGATCGGCCGCGCCGCCCGCAACGTCGACGGCAAGGTCATCCTCTACGCCGACCGGATCACCGGCAGCATGGAGCGGGCCATGGCCGAGACCGCCCGCCGCCGCGAGAAGCAGCACGCCTACAACCTGGCCAACGGCATCACGCCCGAGAGCGTCAAGCGCGACATCAAGGACATCCTCAACAGCCCCTATGAGCGCGGCGACCGCGTGCTCGTCCCCATGGGCATGTCCGAGACCGACGACCGCCCGTTCAGCGGCGACAACTTCAAGGCCGCGCTGAAGGACCTTGAGGCCAAGATGCGCGAGGCCGCCGCCAACCTGGAATTCGAGACCGCCGCTCGTCTGCGCGACGAGATCAAGCGCATGAAGCTGATGGACCTGGAATTCGCCAACGAGGCCCTGGCCGCGACCGGCGACGCCGTCGACAAGTCCGCCCCCAAGCGAATTCGCGCGGAGATCCGTCAGGAGAAGGCCGAGGAGTTCCGCAAGAAGCGGAAGTAGCCGCCGACAGATCCTCCCCCGCGTCGCGGGGGAGGTGGCCCAGAGGGCCGGAGGGGGCAAGCTCGGCCTCGCTCCAGATTCCCCTCTCCTCCCCCTCTTGGGGGAGGGGGACCGGCGAACGCCGGTGGAGGGGGCCAGCGCTGGCGATCCTAGACCTCGCATGCTATGTGTATTATCGCTAAAACGGATACACATCATGCGCACCAACGTCGTCATCGATGACGCCCTGATGGCCGAGACGCTCAAGGCCACGGGTCTGAAGACCAAGCGCGAAGCCGTCGAGCTGGGCCTCAAGACACTGCTGAAGTTGCGCCAGCAAGGCGACATCCGGAAGCTGCGCGGCCGGCTCGCCTGGGACGGCGACCTCGACGCGACTCGGACCGACGACGCGTGATCCTGGTCGACTCCAGCGTCTGGATCGATTTCTTCCGAGGGACGGCCACGCCGCAGGTCGAGCGCCTGGACGCCCTGCTCGGCGTCGAGCCCCTGGCCATCGGCGACCTGATCCTCACTGAAGTGCTGCAAGGCTTCCCGCGCCAGAGCGACTTCGACCAGGCGCTGGCGGCGCTGAGCGCCTTCACCCTCGTGGAGATCGCCGGCCACGACATCGCCCTCCAGGCGGCCCGCAACTACCGCGCCCTACGCGGCCTGGGCGTCACGCCCCGCAAGACCATCGACACCCTGATCGCCACCCGCTGCATCGAAAGCGGCCACGCCCTGCTGTTCAGCGACCGGGACTTCGAGCCGTTCGTGGAGCACCTGGGGCTGGTGTCGGCGATGGGGTGAAGGCGGGCCGGAACTTCACCCCGTCGTTTCTCCCTCCCCTCTCCTCCCCCTCTTGGGGGAGGGGGACCGGCGAAGCCGGTGGAGGGGGCCGGCGCCACACCCTCCGCTTGCGGAACACCGTTCCCCCGGCCAAGCTCCCCGCCGCCAAGAGGGAAAGCTGTCATGACCGCCAGAATCCTGATTGTCGGGCAGGACCCCGACACCGTTGACTTCAACGCCCCGGGGATCGCTCCCGGCATGACCGCCGACAAGGTGCGCGCCGGAGTCGAGGCCGCCCTGGCCGACCTGGCGGCCCAGGGCTACGCGGCCAAGAACCTCTACATCCAGCCCGATCCGGCGACGGCCGAGCGCGAGGTCGCCGAGGCCCTGGCCGCCGCGCCCTATGACGTGGTGGTGGTCGGCGCCGGCGTCCGCGTCCCGCCGATCCGGCTCTTCCTGTTCGAGGCGGTCATCAACGCCATCCACCGCGCCGCCCCGACCGTCCGCATCGCCTTCAACACCCGCCCCGACGACAGCGCCGAGGCGGCGTTGCGGTGGGCGGGGCGGTAGCGCAGAGCCACCGCCCGCGCCTCGCTCCCTCCCCTCTCCTCCCCCTCTCGGGGGAGGGGGACCGGCGAACGCCGGTGGAGGGGGCCAGCGCCGCTCACATCCCGTCGCCCCACTCCGCCGCGAAACGCGAGTTGACGCCGCCACTCTCGCGAGACTAGAATATTCCATGAACACGGCGTCGCCATTGTCGAAGCTGGGTCGCCGGGTCCGGGCGCTGCGGGAGGGCGCCGGGCTGGGGCTGGAGGCCTTGGCCGCGCGGGCGGGGATGACGGCGGCGGCGCTGGCGGCGGTCGAGGCCGGGGCGGCGGAGATCGACTACTTGGCGCTGCGGCGGATCGCCGGGGCGCTGGGCCGGCCGGTCGCGGAGCTCCTGGCGGCGATGGACGAGGCGCGAGCGGAGGAGGACGGAAGCGACGGGTGAGGCGCCACGGACAAGGCGGACGAGATTCAGAGACCGCCGACCAGCTCGGCCAGACGGATATCCAGGGCCCGGGCCAGCTGGAACAGGGTGGTGGCGCTGGGGTTGCGCTCGCCGCGTTCCAGCAGGCCGACATAGTTGCGGTGCAGACCGGCCAGCTCGGCCAGGGCTTCCTGGCTGAGGTTGCGCGCCTTGCGGCGGGTGCGGATTTCTCGCCCCAGGGCGATCAGGTCGGAGTCGGCGGGCACGCGCGACCCTTGCCTTGGACGGCTCCGGCATCTACACACTGAAGGTGTGTATTTTTCGCGCTCAAGTCGAGGTTCGCACGCATGGGTCGTCAACGCACGCCGCCGAAGCCTAAGCCGAAGATCGCCGCGCACCCGGTCGACCGCCATGTCGGCCAGGTGCTGCGCGGACGACGGCGAGCCCTGGGGCTCAGCCAGACGGCGGTGGCCGAGCAGCTGGGGATCAGCTTCCAGCAACTGCAGAAGTACGAGCGCGGGACCAACCGCGTCAGCGCCTCGGTGCTGCACGGCCTGTCGCTGGCGCTGGACCTGCCAGTGGCGCGGTTCTTCGACGGCCTGCCCGCGCCGGCCGACAACGACCGCGCCCATGGCCGCGACCTGGTGGCCGAGATGATCGCCGCGCCCGAGGGGCCGGCCCTGGCCGAGGCCTTCCTCGACCTGCCGCCGGGCCCGGTCCGCGCCCGCCTGACCGCCCTGGCGCGCGCGATCGGCGCGCTGGGGTGAGAGTCTTCTCCGGCGCGCCCCTACCCGACCATCCCCGCCAGGCGGCCGCGGATCAGGGTCTCGGCCTCGGCGACGATGCGGTCGACCAGCTCTTGGACGCTGGGCACGTCGTGGATCAGGCCCTGGACCATGCCGGCGGTCCAGACGCCGTGATCGACGTCGCCGCTTTCCAGGCCCTCGCGGCCGCGCGCGCCCTTCACCAGGTCGGCGACGTCCTCGAACTTGGCGCCGCCGGCCCGCTCGATGGCCACCACCTGCTGGCTGATGGCGTTGCGGGCCACCCGGGCGGTGTTGTGCAGGGTGCGGAAGATCAGGTCGGTGGCGCGCTCGTCGTTGGCGACCATGGCCTGCTTGAAGTTCTCGTGGATCGGCGCTTCCTTGGTGGCGCAGAAGCGGGTGCCCATGTTGACGCCGTCGGCGCCCAGGGCCAGGGCCGCGACCAGGCCGCGCGCGTCGCCGAACCCGCCCGAGGCGATCATCGGGATCTTCACCTTGTCAGCGGCGGCCGGGATCAGGATCAGGCCGGGAATATCGTCCTCGCCCGGATGGCCGGCGCACTCGAAGCCGTCGATCGAGATGGCGTCGACGCCCATCCGCTCGGCCGACAGCGCGTGGCGGACGGCGGTGCACTTGTGGATCACCTTCACGCCGTTGGCCTTGAAGTGGTCGACATGCTCCTGCGGCTTGTAGCCGGCGGTCTCGACGATCTTGATCCCGCTCTCGATGATCGCCGCGCGGTACTCGGCATAGGGCGGCGGCGTCATGGCAGGCAGGATGGTGAGGTTCACGCCGAACGGCTTGTCGGTCATCTCGCGACAGCGGGCGATCTCCTTGGACAGCGCCTCGGGCGTCGGCTGGGTCAGGGCGGTCAGGAAGCCCAGCGCGCCGGCGTTGGCCACGGCGCTGACCAGCTCGGCCTTACCGACCCACTGCATGCCGCCCTGGGCGATCGGGTGTTCGACGCCGAACAGCTCGGTGAAACGGGTCTTGATGGCCATGGCGACGGATCTCCCTCTTCTTGTCCAGGGACTATGAGGAAGCGACCCTTAGGTCAGGCAAGAGCCTCATTGGGCCTGACGAAACTTCTCTAGTTCATCGGCGCGCTGAATCGTGCGGGACAACACACAGTCGTTGGCGGAAATCTGCTTCAGCTTGCTCCATTCGGAGTCTTCCTGGCTGGCGCAGTCGGCGTCGCGGAAGGCGATCCAGGCCCGCTGAGCCTTTTGCAGGGCCGCCTTCTGGCGCGGCAGCCTCAACCGGCTCATGGCCCCTTGGTAGGCGCGGTTCAGCCGGGCGTTCTGCGCCTCCAACTCCATGTTGGCGCAGGCGACCATGCCCACGGTGCTGGTTCCGCCAGGCGAAGCTAGGCAGTGTTCATAGGCCGGCGAGGGCTTTGGCTCCGCCGCGCGGCCGACCCCCGCCAGCAGAGCGATCGGCAAGACGAGCAGAACAAGACGCATCGAAGGTTCCCTAAAAGGTCCCCCGACCCGAATGTGATCTCTTACTGCAGGCCCGCGCGGCCGATCGCGTAGAAGCGGTCCGCGCGTTGCTTGCGCAGCTGCTCTGCGCTCATATGGGCCATGGCCTTCAGCTCTTCTTCCACCGCGTCGCCCACCGCCCGGATGGCGACCTCGGTGTTGGAGTGGGCGCCGCCGGCCGGCTCGTCGACGATGCGGTCGACGATGCCCAGCTTGATCAGGTCCTGGGCGGTGATGCGCATCTGGGTCGCCGCGTCCTTGGCCCGGGCGCCGTCGCGCCACAGGATCGAGGCCGCGCCCTCCGGCGAGATCACCGAATAGATCGAGTGCTCCAGGATCAGCACGCGGTTGGCGCCGGCCAGGGCGATGGCCCCGCCCGAGCCGCCCTCGCCGACGATCGTGGCGACCATCGGCGTGCCCAGGGTCAGGCAGCGCTCGGTCGAGCGGGCGATGGCCTCGGCCTGGCCGCGCTCCTCGGCGCCCAGGCCCGGATAGGCGCCGGCGGTGTCGACGAAGGTGATGACGGGAAGGGAGAAGCGCTCGGCCATGTCCATCAGCCGGACGGCCTTGCGGTAGCCTTCCGGGCGGGCCATGCCGAAATTGTGCTTCAGGCGCGTGGTGGTGTCGTGGCCCTTCTCATGGCCCATGACCACGACCGGCTGACCGCGGAAACGGCCGAGGCCCCCGACGATGGCCTGGTCGTCGGCGAACTTGCGGTCGCCGCGCAGCTCGACGAACTCGTCGATCAGGCCCGCGACATAATCGCGCAGGTGCGGCCGCTCGGGATGGCGGGCGACCATGGTCTTCTGCCAGGCGTCGAGGTTGGCGTAGGCCTCCTTGCGAAGGGCCTGGGCGCGGTCGCGCAGCGCCTGGATCTCGAGGTCGAACGCGCCCGGTCCAGCCGTCTCGGAGAGCTTGCTCAACTCTTCGATCTTGCTTTCCAGATCAGCGATCGGGCGTTCGAAATCGAGATAATGGGCGGCCATGGACTCTTAAACGTCGCCTTGAAGGAAAGGGTGCGAACCTAGTGGCGGAATCCGTCGAGGGAAAGAGGCGAGATTCCGGCGAGGAACCGCCATCGATCCGCCGGGTTTTATCCACAGGCTCTCGGATGTGGTTCACAGGTGAGTCTCGAATCGAGACTCTCTTCGCTGGTGAATCGCGACAAAGAGTCCTACGGTGTTTTGTAGCGGATCGCGGAAGACGATCCGCGCCCCGCGGCCCCCGCCATCGAACGTGCGCGGCCCCGCCTGATGAGAGCGCACAGTTCCCATGCAGGTGTTTACCTTTTTCTGTGTCGAGTCAGACGGCTCGGTTCCTCGTTTCGACGTCACGCCCTGCGCCGATGACTCGGCCGCCCGCGCGAGAGCTTTCGAACTTCTCGACATGCACCACCGCTGTGACTTCGTGGAAGTCTGGCGCGGCGCCAAGCGCGTGTTCGACGTCTTCGGCCCGCAGCAGGCGGCGGCTTAATTCAACGCGCGATGAATTATTGCGTCGGTCGGCGAGCAAGGCTAGGTTGCGCTTCCGGATGGGGCCTCCTTCCGCGCCCCGCTTCCGGAAGGCCGCGCCATGGACGTGTCGATCCTAGACGCCCTTAGCTCTCCCGCCCCGCTGATCCCGCCCGCGCCGAAGGTTCATCCCCGCCCCTTTGGCGGCTCCCTGCTCGGCGAGCTGCGCATCGCGCGTGAAATGAGCCGGAACCTGGTCGGCGCCTATTGCGAGGCGGATTTCGAAGACCTGTTCACCCCCTACACCTTCCTGGGCCAGCCGGGCCTGGTCGTCAGCGACCCGGCCAGCGCGCGCCGGGTGCTCACCTCTCCCCACTATGTCCGCCCCATCAAGGCCAGTCGCCCGCTGCGCCCCCTGGTCGGCGAAGGCCTGCTGCTGGCCGAGGGCGCGACCTGGAAACGACAGCGCAAGAGCCTGGCCCCGGTCTTTACGCCCGCCGCGATCGGCGGCCTGCTGCCCCATTTCCGGGACGCCGGCGCGGGTCTGGCGGAAGCGCTCGATGGCCGCTCGCGGGTCAATCTGGCCGAAGCGTTCCATCAGGCCGCGCTGGACGCGGTGTTGCGCGCCCTTTTCTCCCGCCGCGCCGACGCCGAGGGCGCGGTGCTGGCCAAGCTGGCCCGCCGCTACATGGAGGGGCCGGCCCACTTCAACCTGATGGACTACGTCAGCAAGGGCGCCGACGACCTGACCTTCCTGGACGGCGAGCGTCGGCGGATCGGCGGCCTTTGGCTCGCCGCCGTGGACGCTCTGATCGCGGCGCGGCGCGCGGCGCCCCATCCCGAGGTCCGCGACCTGCTGGACCGCCTGCTGGCGACGCGGGACGAGGACGACGCGCCGCCGTCGGATCGAGAAATTCGCGACCAGTGCGGCTCGATGCTGGCGGCCGGTTTCGAGACTACCTCGCGCCTGCTGTTCTGGACCGCGCTGCTGCTGGCCCAAGACCCTGCGACGCAGAACCGCCTGCGCGCCGAGGTCCAGGCGTTCCCGCCGGAGGGGGTCGCCAGCCTCGACGACCTGAAGGCCTGGCCGCTGATGCGCTCGGTGCTGTTCGAGACGCTGAGACTCTATCCGTCGGTCCCTCTGATCGCGCGGACGGCCCTGGAGGCCGACGAGATCGGCGGCTTCGCGGTCGTTCCCGGCTGCATGGTCACCATCAGCCCGTGGCTGATCCACCGGCATCGCAAGCTGTGGGACGCGCCGACCGCGTTCCATCCCGAGCGCTTTCTGGACCAGCCGCATCCGTGGGGCGTCGAGGCGTTCCTGCCGTTCGGCGCCGGGCCGCACGTCTGCATCGGCGCGGGCTTCGCCCTGGCCGAGGCGCAGATCATCCTGGCGAACCTGCTGGCAAGGGTCGAGATCCGGCTGGCCAGCGAGCGGCCCGTGATCCCGGTCGCCTCGATCACGCTCGGCCCAGACCACGAACCGGACTTTATCCTGACGCCGATCGTGCAAGCGCGGCCCTGAACGGGGTGGTAGGAAGGGCGCTCCCTTTTCGAGGAAACGCCATGACCGACGCCGTCCCCACCCGCCCGTTCGCCACCGCCACCGACACGGGCAGCGGCGGCCTGCAGACCTTTGTCACGGCCGGCCCCTCGACCATCGTCGCCGACATCTCAGTGGCGCAAGGCGGGCTGGACCTCGGCCCCGATCCGCACGAGCTGGTCGCCGCCGGCCTGGCCGCCTGCACGACCATGACGCTGCGCCTCTACGCCAACCGCAAGGGCTGGACGATCAGCCACATGCACGTCGAGGTCTTCTCGCACTTCGACAAGGACCAGACGCCGCACGAGCGCTTCGAGCGCGTGATCAGCATCGAGGGCGACCTGACCGACGAACAGCTGGAGCGCCTGTTCGAGATCGCCGAACGCTGCCCGATCCACCAGCTGCTGACCAACGGCGCGCGCGTGGTGACGACGGTGGCGGGGAATTGATCCGATAGATCCTCCCCCGCGATGCGGGGGAGGTGGCCCAGAGGGCCGGAGGGGGCAGACACGGCCCTCGCTCAGCTCGCCCCCTCAGTCACTCCGTGACAGCTCCCCCGCATCGCGGGGGAGCATCTGTTCAGCGCTAAAACCCGTAAAGCGCCCTATACTCGGCGTCCTTCGCGGCGATCTGGCGCGCGCAGTCCACCATCACCTTGGCCTGTTTCCAGGTGGCGTCGTCCTGCATCTTGCCGTCGATCATGGCCACGCCCGTGCCGTCGGGCATGGCCTCGAGGATCTTCTTGGCGAAGGCGACCTCGGCCGGGTCGGGGCTGAAGACCGTCTTGGCGATCTCGATCTGGCTGGGGTGCAGGCTCCAGGCGCCGGCGCAGCCCATCAGGAAGGCGTTGCGGAACTGCTGCTCGCAGGCGACGGGATCGTCGATCGCCCCGAACGGACCGTAGAACGGCTTGATGCCGTGCGCGGCGCAGGCGTCGACCATCTTGGCGAAGGTGTAGTGCCACAAGTCCTGCTGGACGCTGACGCGGGGCGCGCCGTCCGCGTGGGGATCCTCGATCACCCGATAGCCAGGATGGCCGCCGCCGACGCGGGTCGTCTTCATCGCCCGACTGGCGGCGAGGTCGGCGGGACCCAGGCTGATCCCCTGCATTCGGGGACTGGCGGCGGCGATCG
Source organism: Caulobacter sp. SSI4214 (assembly GCF_012184455.1). Taxonomy (NCBI): domain Bacteria; kingdom Pseudomonadati; phylum Pseudomonadota; class Alphaproteobacteria; order Caulobacterales; family Caulobacteraceae; genus Caulobacter; species Caulobacter sp. SSI4214. Next base: position 16,787 of record NZ_SZWJ01000068.1, read on the forward strand.
CCTCGACGTTCATCACGCCCTCGGCGGTCTCCAGGATGGCGTGCAGCAGGATCGGCCGGGTGACGCCGTGCTTGGCCTCCAGCGAGGCCAGGAGCTGGTCCATGTAGAAGATGTCCCACGGACCCTCGACCTTGGGGACCATGATCACGTCGATCTTGTCGCCGGCCTTCTCGACGATCGTGCTGATCTCATCCAGGTGCCAGGGCGAATTGAGGCAATTGATCCGCGTCCAGAAGCCGACGCCCAGGGCCTTGAAGTCGATCTCGCGCGACATGGCCACCAGGCCCGCCAGGGCCGCGCCCTTGGCGTCGGCCGGAATGGCGTCTTCCAGGTTGGCGAGGATGACATCGACGGTCGGGGCGATCTCGGGAAGCTTGGCGCGCACCTTGTCCAGGTGCGGCGGCACGAAGTGGATCATCCGCTCCACGCGGGCGGGCAGCTCGCGGTACGGCGTCGGGGCGCCGATCGCCAGAGGTTTGAAAAAGCCGCGCGGCGTCTTCATGCCGGTCACTCCCCGCTGTCCCTTCGAGGGATCATTTCGCAATTGCGAAAGACCATGCGGCGGCGCGGCAAGGGCGTCAAGCCAGCGCCGCCCAAGCCGGCTGCCCCCTCCGGCCCTCCGGGCCACCTCCCCCGCGATGCGGGGGAGGAACTCGTCGTCTACCGCCCGACCATCGCCAGGCCGGCCTTGGTGTAGCGCTCGCCCTCGACCGCCGTTTCCGGCACGGCGGCGGCGATGCGGGACAGGTCCTCGGCGGTGAGGGTCACGTCGACCGCGCCGAGGTTCTCCTCCAGCCGACCGATCTTGGTCGTGCCGGGGATCGGGGCGATGTCCTCGCCCTGGCGCAGGATCCAGGCCAGCGCCAGCTGGGCCGGGGTAATGCCCTTTTCGCCGGCGATCGCCGTCAGCGCGTCCACGAGCGAGAGGTTCTTGGTCAGGGCCTCGCCCTGGAAGCGCGGCAGGCCCTTGCGGAAGTCGCCCTCGCCCAGGGTCTCGGCCTTGACGGCGCCGGTCAGGAAGCCGCGGCCCAGCGGGCTGTAGGGCACCAGGCCGATGCCCAGTTCGCGCAGGGTCGGCAGGATCTCGGCCTCCAGCTCGCGGAACCACAGCGAATATTCGCTCTGCAGGGCGGCGACCGGCTGGACGGCGTGCGCCTTGCGGATCGTCGCGGCGCCGGCCTCGGAGAGGCCGAAATGCTTGACCTTGCCCTCGGCGATCAGGTCCTTGACGGCTCCCGCCACGTCCTCGATCGGCACGTTCGGATCGACGCGGTGCTGGTAGAAGAGGTCGATCACCTCGACGCCCAGGCGCTTCAGCGACGCCTCGGCCACCGCGCGGATATGCTCGGGCCGGCTGTTGACGCCGCGCATCCGCGTGAAGCCCTCGCCCGTCCCTTCCGGCGCGATGTCGAAGCCGAACTTGGTGGCGATCACCACCTTGTCGCGGAAGGGCTTCAGGCCTTCGCCGACCAGCACCTCGTTGGTGAAGGGTCCATAGACCTCGGCGGTGTCGAAGAAGGTCACGCCCAGCTCGACGGCGCGGGCCAGCAGCTTGTGGGCGTCGGCCGTCTCCAGCGCCGTGCCATAGACCTGGCCCATGCCCATGCAGCCGAGGCCGATGGCCGAGACCTCGAGACCGTCGCCGAGTTTACGCGTCTTCATGGGATGCTCCTTCGTCAGGCTGGACCGGCGGCTCCTTCGCCGGCGGTCGCGAGATAGGATCGAGTCGTCCCCGGCCCCAGGGCTTCATTCGCCGATCTAGAGGATCAGGCAATCTTCCCGTCGTGGCCGTCAATCGCGGCGCGACGTTTTTCTTCGACGCACTGTCGGAACCGACGGCCCCCGATCGTTCTAGGATCACGACAACGGAGGAAACCCATGTCCAAGATCAGCCCGTTCCTGTGGTTCGACAAGGAAGCCGAGGAGGCCGCGCGGTTCTACGTCGCGATCTTCCCCAATTCGCGGATCGTCAGCGTCAATGGCCTGCCGACCGACCTGCCCCACACCGGCGCCAAGGCCGGCGACGTGATGACCGTGACGTTCGAATTGGACGGCCTGCCCTATGTCGCCATGAACGGCGGGCCGGGCCATCCCTTCACCGACGCCATCTCGCTGACGGTCGATTGCGACGGCCAGGACGAGGTCGATCGCTACTGGAACGCGCTCACGGCGGACGGCGGTCAGGAGATCGCCTGCGGCTGGCTGAAGGACCGCTATGGCCTTTGCTGGCAGGTCACGCCGCGACAGCTGATCGAGATGACCACCGGCCCCGACAAGGCCGCCGCCGCCCGCGTGTTCCAGGCGATGATGGGCATGGTGAAGATCGACGTCGCCAAGCTCCAGCAAGCCCACGACGCCGGATAGAGCATTTTCCGATAAGTGTGAAACGGTTATCGGATCGAAAAATGCTCTAAACTTTTGATTTAGAGCCCTTTTTATCCGATCTGATTGGATCAATCAGATCGGAAAGGGCTCTAGTTCACGCGGCCAGCGTCATAAGGCTGCCGGGCGGCATGTCCGAGCGCACCTGCTGATCAAGGTCGTCGACGCTCTTGCCCAGGTCCTTCAGGCCCTTTTCGGCGTCCTTGTAGTCATCGGTCTCCTCGAACTTTTCCTTCATGGTCAGCGTCGCCTTGGTGCGCGCCGTCAGGAGAAGATCCTTCAGATCGGCGCCGAGGCCCCGGACCAGCTTGATGAAGTCCATGTCGCCGGCGGCCTCGGCCTTGGCCTCGTCCTCAAGAGTCTTACGGGCCGAGGCGGCGGCGTCGGGGTTGGCGGCCGCGTCGGGCAGGGACTTGAAGTCGTCGGCGAACATTTCGCCGCTGTCCTTGGCCGCGGCGGCATAGTCCTTGACCGCGCCCTGCAGCTCCTTGGCGGCCTCGGCCAGGGCCTTGGCCATCTTCTTGGGGTCGTCGGCGTAGAGCTTCTTCAGCAGCTTCATCTGCTCGATCAGCCGCTGGACGCGCGCGCGGGCCTGGTCCTTGGCGTCGCCGATCCGGGTCTTGCGGTCGGCCCTGGCCTGCGCCTTGACCTGGTCGAGGGCGCTGGCGCTGTCGGCCTTGGCCTTTTCCGCGCTCTTGGCGACCTTCGCCGTCGCGCCGGCGCTCACGCGCCCCTGGGCCAGCGTGATCAGTCCGGCGACCAGACTTGTCGAAACCATGCGCTTCGCGCTCCGTCGGCCGTTCTGGCCCTCTCGGCGGCCGACGTTATGCGAGGAAGGTTAAGCCAAAGCATCGCGCGGAAAGGTGGACGCCGGCTTTCCGCGAAAGCGATGCGAAAGCAGCGATCGAGAGCAAGCCGCGCGATCCATAGGGCGCGGCTTGCTCTAAGCCTTCTTGACGAACTCGGTGCGCAGGACCAGGCCCCGGACCTTGTCGACATTGGCCTCGATCTCGTCGGGATCGCCAGTCAGGCGGATCTTCTTGACCACCGTGCCGCGCTTGAGCGTCACGCCGCCCGAGCCCTTGACCTTGAGATCCTTGATCAGGGTGACGGTGTCGCCGTCGGCCAGGAGGGTTCCGTTGGAGTCGCGGGTTTCTTCGGACATAGGGGGTCCCTGCTAGGTCGGGCGGCGCGAAGCAAACCCGTATATTTTGTGCGGGCTTTCCTACGGATTTCCCGGGCCACGTCAATGCTAGGCGATCCGCGCTGATTTACATGCCGAACGCATAGCGATAGGTTTTGCTCGTCCTATGGAGCCTCTCATGAGCCTGAAACAGCGGCTTCGCGCCCTGACCGGCCGCCAGTGGCTCACGTTCTTCGCGGCGAGCATTTTGCTCAGCCTCGGCGGCCAACTTCTCACGGACGCTTGGACCCCGTTCGCGATCAGCCCGATAGCGAAGGCCCTTCTGGGCGCTTTCGGGTTCACATCACGCGTCCTTCCGGCGCTGGTCGTTGGTGCGGCGGCGGGCTCCGGCTCGTTGACCCTGCCACGCAAGTAGCAATCCCAATCTACGTCTTCTTCCGTCCCAACGGGTGCTTGGTCTGCACAACGTGCGCCAGGTGCTCGCCGGCCACATGGGTGTAGATCTGGGTCGTGGCGATGTCGGCGTGGCCGAGCAGGGTCTGGATCACGCGCAGGTCCGCGCCGCCCTCCAGCAGGTGGGTGGCGAAGGCGTGGCGCAGCACGTGCGGGCTGACTTTTTCGCGGTCGATCCCGGCGGCGATGGCGGCGTCCTCCAGCAGTTGCCCGACGCGGCGGGCGGTCAGCCGGCCGGTGGCGCCGCGCGACGGGAAGAGCCAGGGGCTATCCTTCGCGCCCTTGGGCAGGAAGGCCGGACGCTGGGCGAGATAGGCCTTCACCGCCGCGCGGGCGGCGTCGTTCAGGGGCGCCAGCCGCTCCTTGCCGCCCTTGCCCTTGACGATCAGATAGGCAGGGTCCCGCGCCAGGGCCGACAGCGGCAGGGCCAAGAGCTCGGAGATCCGCAAGCCCGAGGCGTAGATCAGCTCGATCATGCACGACAGGCGCAGGCCCTGCGCGCCGTCCTTCTTCGTGGCGGCGGCCAGCAGGCGCTCGATCTCGTCGCGCTCCAGCACCTTGGGCAGCGGGCGTCCCGCCTTGGGCGCGGCGACGCGGCGCGAGGGATCGTCGGCCCGCCAGCCCTCGCCCAGCACGAAGCGATAGAACTGCCGGACGGCCGAGCGGCGGCGGGCGGCGGTGGCCGGGGACAGGCCCCGCGCGCCCAGGTCCTGGAAGTACGCCTCGACGTCTTGCGCGTCGGCGTCGTCCAGATCGCGGCCCCGGCCGGCCAGGAAGGCGCGGGCGTCGTCCAGGTCCTTGCCATAGGCGGTCAGGGTGTTGCGCGCGGCCGCCCGCTCGACGGCCATCATTTCCAGGAAGGCGTCGACCCAGCCGGCCCCCTTCCCGCTCATTTGGCGTAGGCCAGACCCAGAAGACCCTCGACGACGATGGCGCGGGCGTCGACGGCCAGGCCGGCGTGAACCAGGGCCTGGGCGATGCGGGCGCGGTCGACCGGCTGCGGCCCCGTGGGACCGGTCTCCAGCGCGATCGACAGGGCCAGCAGGCCGGCCTCGCCCTTGCGCTTGGCGGCCCCGGCGTCGTCCAGCAACACCGCGCGCGCCGGCGAGGCGACGGGCTTGGGGAGCTCGAAATTGGCGAACTGGGCGCGGGCGTCCGGGTCCATCGCGCCGCCCAGGCTGGCCAGCAGCACCGCGGCGGGCTGGGCCGGCGACTTGGCGCCGCCGGTCGCGCCGCGCGCGATCAGATTGCCCAGCACCTGGTTGTCGACCTTGCCCGAGGCGGCGGCGATCAGGGCGTCGAGAATGGCCAGGTCGGTCGTCGTCGCCCCCGGCGTCTTGTCCGCCGTCAAACGGCCGCGAATGGTCTGGGCCGTGGCGACGTCCCCGGACGCGATGGCCGCGCGGGCCAGCAGCACCGGTTCCCGCAGCGGCCCGCCGGCCTGGGCCAGGGCGGCGATCGAACCG